>NZ_JBHWHV010000020.1:0-141662 GCF_042732375.1 Streptomyces sp. NPDC059785 | reverse complement strand
CCACCGCGCGGTCGCCACCCGCTACGACAAACTCGCCGTCCGCTACGAGGCAACCGTGCTGGTCGCGGCCATCAACGAGTGGCTATGAGCGGCACATTGAAAACACTCCCTAGCTCTGCGAGCAGGGGGGACCCCCAGCCGCGTTGCCGAAACGCCCTGGTAGCTCCTCCCCCAAGGTCTTAAGGACCAGGGGGGACCCCCACCGAGGACGCTCCGGCGCCTTGCGATCGCACGCACCAGACGCCGCACGCTGCTCCGACCGGGATTTAGACACAGGCTCTCAGCCGGTCAGGTGTTGTGTGCCGATGACGGTCAGGAGGGCCAGGCGGTCGGCGTCCTCGGTGCCGGGCTGGGCCGTGTAGACCATGATGCGCAGGTCGCTGCCGGCGACGGTCAGGACGTCGCAGTCCAGGGTCAGGGCACCGACGTCAGGGTGGTCGACGGTCTTGCGGGCGGCCTTCTGCTCGCCGACGGTGTTCGACTCCCACAGCTCGTCGAAGTGGCCGCTGCGGCGGCGCAGTTCGGCGATGAGCGACCGCAACTCCGCATCGTGCGGGTAACGCCCCGCCGTGCGGCGCAGGTCGGCGACGTGGGCCGCCCGCAGCGCGCCCTGCGACTCGGGGGTGTGCCGCACTCGGCCGTGCGGGCTCAGGAAGTTGCGCCACACCGCGTTGAGGTCGGGGCCGTGCCACTCACCCATGAGCGCCGTGTAGAGGGGGTTGGCGAGCAACTGGGTCCAGGTGGCGTCGAAGACGGCGACGGGAGTGCCGGTCAGCCGGTCCAGCATGCGGTGGACGCCGGGCGTGATGTGCCGCGGGACCGAGCCCGGTCCGGGCGGGGCGAGACCGGCCAGCCGGTACAGGTGGTCCCGTTCGTCCTGGGTGAGCCGCAGGGCGCGGGCCAGGGCCTCGACGATCTGGGCCGAGGGGTTGGCGGCGCGTCCCTGTTCGAGCCGGACGATGTAGTCGGCGGAGATGCCCGCGAGCTGTGACAGCTCCTCGCGGCGCAGTCCGGCGGCGCGCCTGCGGCCGCCCGCGGGCAGGCCGACGGCCTGGGGCGCGACGCGGTCGCGCCAGCGGCGCAGGGCCGCGCCGAGTTCTGTGCCGGTCATGCCCCCGATTGTGGCAAGGGAAGCAGTTACGTGTCCTGGTACTGCGCGTCCCATGACCGCGCGTCTACTGGCTGACCTGGCGTTTCCCGCCGAACCTGGAGGCACGGCAGCCGAACCTGGAGGCAGGCAGCCGAACCCGGAGGCACGGCACAAGCACCGACGGCACATCGGCACCCCCCATTAACTTTCGCGACCCCTCATGAACCCCCGGTCACACCGGCCGGCATCCGGAAGGAACCGCACCCATGAACAAGCTCGCCCTCGTCACCGGCGCCACCTCCGGCATCGGCGAGGCCTTCGCCGAACGCCTCGCCACTGACGGCTACGACCTGATCCTCGTGGGCCGCCGCAAGGACCGCCTGGAGGAGTTCGCGGCCGCCCACCCAGGTGTCTTTGTCCGCTCCGTCGTCGCCGACCTGTCCACCGACACCGGCGTGGACACCGTCGCAGAGATCTGCGCCGCCGAGCCGCTGACCATGCTCGTCAACAACGCCGGCGTCGCCCACTACATGCCGCTGGCCGAACTGCCCGCCGACAAGGCCCGCGAACTCGTCCACGTCAAGGTCGTCGCGCCGACCCTGCTCGCCCGCGCCGCCGTCGCCGGCATGCAGGAGCGCGGCGAGGGCCAGATCGTCAACGTGGCCGGGATGATCGCCTTCAGCGGTCCCGCCGACAAGTCCGTCATGCCCCGCCGCGCCGTCTACGCCGGCACCCTGGCCCACCTCGTCGCGCTGTCCCAGACCCTCGGCGCGGAGCTGGCGGACACCGGTGTCCAGGTGCAGGTGCTGTGCCCGGGCGTCGTCGCCACCGAGTTCCACTCCCGCCAGGGCCTCGACCTGAGCGCCGTGCCCCGGATGACCCCCGAGGACGTCGTCACGGCAAGCCTGCGCGGCCTGGAACTCGGCGAGGTCGTGTGCGCCCCTGGTGTCGAGGACGCCGGCCTGCTCGACGCCGTCTTCCGCGCCGGCCTCGCCGCCTTCGGCGGACAGAGCCCCCGGCTCGCCTCCCGCTACCGGGACGCCTGAAACAGCAGCGGTACGAGCACCGCCACGCCCGTCGCGTCCGTCGGCACCGGCGGCCGGCCGGGAAGGTGACGCGAACGGGGACCGGGGGCGGCCGGTACTACCTCGGCGAATACCACGGGGGGCCGCCCACCGGCAGGACCGTCACCTACGGCGAGATCTTCGTCTTCCGTTTCGCCGGCGGGGGACCGTCACTCCGGCGGTTCCAGCGCGCTCAGGTCCAGGGGCAGGGTGCCCGTGGGCTCGAAGGGCGAGTCGACGGACTGGCGGAAGCGGAAGAAGCCGTCCGGGTCGAACCGCCGCTTGATGTCGAGCAGACGGTCGGCGTGCGCGCCGTAGTACATGGACCGCCAGTGGGTCTGCAACGGATCCAGCTGGCAGACGAACGCACCCGTGACGTACGGCCGCAGCGCCTCGCCGAAGTCGTACGCCCAGGAGACGTTGCTCCTGGTGGCGCTCTCCTCCCGCCAGATGGCCTTCATGACGTACTGAAGACGGCTGTCCCGGTGGGCGCAGGCGCCCGCCTCCACGGGGGCCCGGGAGACGGCCCCGCCGACGTGGCTCCACATCATGACGCTCTCGCGGGAGGGCGAACGGGCCATGAAGTGCAGGAGGATGTCCACGACGGCGGGGGTCAGCGAGTGCGGCGGCAGGTGCCCGGAGCGGATGTAGCCGTGCCGCCCGGCGATGGCGGTCAGGGCGCCGACCTCCCGTTCCCACGCGGGCAGGGACGTCTGGCGCCATTTGGTCCGCAGCGGGGACAGGCGCAGCAGCGGCTGGAGCAGTTCGGCGGCCTCGTCCCGGTCGCCGTTGTAGGTGTTGGTGAAGGTCAGCGTCCACTGCGGCCGGGCGGGTTCGGCGGGGTCGGGGTGGGAGCTCAGATGGCAGTAGACCGTGAGGCCGTCGGGGACGGTCTCGATCCAGTCGTCGTACAGGGCGAGGATCTCGTGGGCGCGGGCCAGGGGGTAGACGAACTGACTGCCGCAGACCGTGCCCGCGGGCAGCCGGTGCAGGCGCAGGTCCAGCGCGGTGACGATGCCGAAGTTGCCCCCGCCGCCGCCCCGGCAGGCCCAGAACAGCTCCCGGTCGCCGGGGTCGGCGGAGTGCGTGCCGACCGACCGGCGGGTGCCCTCCGGCGTGATCAGGTCGAGCCCTTCGAGGCTGTCGCTGCCCAGGCCGTAGGAGCGTGACACGAAGCTGTACGCGCCGCCGAGCAGGGCGCCCGGCACACCCACGGCGGTCGTGCTCGCGCCGACGGCGACGAGCGGGCCGGGATCGAGGGCCGGAAAGGCGTGCAGGTCGGCCCAGCGGGCCCCGGCGCCGACGCGCGCGGTCCGCCGGTCGGCGTCCAGGCGCACCTGCCTCATCAGGTGGGTGTCCAGGACGATGCCGCGGCGGTTCAGGCACTGCCCGGCCGCGCCGTGGCCGCCTCCGCGTACGGTCAGCGGCAGCTCCTGGTCGCGGGCGAAGCGGACGGCCGCGCCGATGTCGCCGGCCGTCCGGGGCCAGATCACGAGCGCGGGCTGCACTCGTACCCGGCCGTTGTCGAGCGCCAGGGTCCGGGCGCGGCGCGGGTCCTGGGGGGCGAGGACGGGGCCGGAGAGGTCGCGCCGCAGCGCGCCCAGCAGGGCGGGCGGCAGCGGCCGGTCCCCGGTCATCCGTTCTTCGTCAGGTCGAACACCTTCCGCAGCGCCTTGGCCGTCCGTACGGGATCGGCGACGGTCCAGTAGTGGCAGAAGAACAGGCGGGGTTCCTCGGCGAGGGAGTGGTTGTGCAGGGAGACCACGGTGATCCGGGCGGCGCGCAGGGCCCTGATCACCGGCTGGATCTCGTCGGCGGTCATGGCGATGTCGCCGTTGACGACCGCGCGCCGGGCGGAGACCGGCTGGATGTGCACCTCCGACAGGGCGCCGAGCCCTGCCGGGACGACGCGGCCGTGCTCGACCACGCGGTCGGTGCGCGGCGGGCGCACCCAGTAGGACCCGTACACGGGGCTGCCTCTGAGACGCAGCGCCGCGTCGACGGCGGCGGTGTCCAGGCCGGCCGGTGGCGGCCCGTAGGGGGCCGGCTCGCGGGGTGTGCCGGTGCTCTCCACGGCGGCCCTGACCGCCTTCGCCAGCGTCCCGGCGCTGCCGAGGCCGCTGAAGTGCAGCCACCACACGGGCGGTCGCGTGGAGCGCAGGTGCTTGTGCATCGTGGTCTGCGTCAGCCCGTTCGCCTGGAGGGCGTCGACGGCGGTCGTCACCTCCCGCTCGGGCACCACGAGGTCGCCCATCAGCATCACCCGGTGGTCGCGGTAGACGGAGAACGCCGCGAACGACGTCAGATCCGTCCCGGTCGCCAGGCGCATGCCCCGGGACCTCACGTCGAGGTCGGTGCGGGGGAACGCCACCAGGTAGGTCAGCCCGTCCGGGGTGAGCTGTCCCGGCCGCCCCAGGAGGTCCCCGACCGGGGCCCAGTCCTTCGGCGTGGCCTTGAGCGGCAGCATCGCGTCGGAAGGCACGTGCCCGGTGCCGCTCCCACCGGGTGCGCGGCCCCCGTGATCCCCGTGTGCCGGGGACGGATCCGGCGGACCGGCCTCGTCCCGTGCGACGGGCCGGCCGGCGGACGGTGCCCGCTGCGACCAGCCGGCCCCTTCCACGCGCTCACCGGCGCCGGCTCGGGCGACCGCCGAGCGGTCCCCCTCGAGGCCGCCGCCGGCCCACAGGGCGCAGAGCACGAGGATGACCCCGAGCGCGAGGGAGTTGCCGCGCAGCAGCCGTGAGCCGTTCACCGGGCACCGCCGGTCGCTTCACGGACGCGGGCGACGCGGATGATGCCGGCGTTGCGGTCCCGCACCGCCATCCGCAGATAGGAAAGCCAGCCGAGAGGAACCATGACCAGTCCATTGACGAGGGAATAGAGCGGATAGAGCAGCAGGGTCCAGTCCCGCTGGCGGCGTCCGGTGAGGAGCAGATAGACCGTGTAGATCACATAGCTCGACAGCAGGGGCCAGACGGGGGTGGTCAGCGTGTACCAGCGCAGGGGCGCCAGCAGGAGGGTGATGACGAGGCCGTAGAAGAAGAAGCTCGGGTGCCGGGCCAGGACGGGCGCGTTGACGGCCATCAGGCGGAACTCGCCGCCGGCCCAGGCCAGCCGCTGGCGCAGCCAGCCGCGCGGCCGGTGCGGGACGGTCGTCAGGACCTCGGTGTGCAGGTACGCCGCCTTGTAGCCGAGGGCGTCCCCGAGCAGGCCCATCTCGACGTCGTTGCCCTGGAAGAAGAGGGAGTGCCGGTCCATGATGGCGCGGTGCACCTCCGTACGGGCGATGTGGCAGGCGCCCGACACCATCCACGGGTAGGTGTGGCGCCGCTGTATGGCCAGCCGGTACTCGTGCGTCTGGAGCTTGAGCAGCAGCCCTGGTACGCCCACCGGCACCAGCCGGACGGAGGCGAAGTCGCGGCCGCTCTCCTGGAACACCCCCATCAGCCGGTCGAGCGGCTCGACGGTGACGGTGTCGGCGTCCAGACAGATCTCGTACGGGGCCCGTACGACGTGCAGCGCCTCACGGATCAGCCGGTCCCGTACGGTGCCCGAGACCCGGCGCCGTCCGCCGGCCGGCCCGGCTCCCGGGATGTGCCGGTACAGCACGCGGAAGCCGTGGGCGTCGGCCAGGGCGTGCAGGGCGGCGCGGAAGTCCTCCGTCTCGGAGTCGGTCGTGCACAGCAGCACGCGGTTCCCGTACGGGCGCAGGAACTCGGCGTTCTCCAGGTAGGCGATGTCGCCGTAGATCGGGACGAGCACTTCGAAGTCCTGGCACGGCGGCGTGCGGCTGCCCACCTCGTAGGTGTGGCGGCGGCCCGTCAGGGCCAGGGCCGTCAGGTCGACGGTGGACACGAGCAGGGGGACGAGTACCAGGGCCGTCAGCACCTGGGTGGACACGGCCCCTCACCTGCCCACGGCGCCCGAAAGCTCACCGGAGGCGATGCTCTCGTCACCCCGCGCGGGGTGGTAGCTGCCCAGCAGGCCGGCCAGCGCCCGGGGTACGAGGTCGTCCCGCCCGGCCTCGGCCAGGCCGCGCAGCTCGCGCAGCCGGTCCTGGAGATCACGGCGTACCGGTTTCAGCCCGAGGTTCCAGATCAGCGGGTGATCGGTGGGCTCGCGCCGCTCGTCCGACGCGCACAGGACCTCCTGCAGTTTCTCGCCCGGCTGGAGGCCGGTGAAGCGCAGTTCGGGCACCGGCAGGTTCAGCAGCCGGGCGTAGCGCTCGACGAGGTGCACGACGCGGACCGGGGCGCCCATCTCCAGCATGTAGACCTCGCCGTGCGCGGCCTCGGCGCAGACCCGGACGACCAGTTCGACGGCCTCGGTGACCGTCATGAAGAAGCGGGTCACCTCGGGGTGGGTCACGGTGACCGGCAGCCCGCGGCGCAGCTGGTGCGCCAGGACGCTGAGCAGGGAGCCACGGCTGCCCAGGACGTTGCCGAAGCGCACCGAGGCGAACCGGGTCAGGTCCTCGGCCGCCGCCGCCCGGACGACGTCCTCGGCCAGCCGTTTGGTCGCCCCCAGGACCGACACCGGGTCGGCGGCCTTGTCGGTGGAGACGAAGACGAACTGGCCGACCGCGGATTCGAGGGCGGCGTTGACGAGGTTCTCCGTGCCCAGGACGTTGGTCCGCACCGCGTCACCGGCGTGCCGCTCCAGCAGCGGCAGGTGTTTGAGCGCGGCGGCGTGGAAGACGATGTCCGGGCGGGTCCGCCGGAACGCCCGGTGCACCTGGGCGCTGTCCCGGATGTCCACGAGGAGCACGTGGTCGTTCCGGGTGAAGCCGTGGTCGCAGAGGCTGAGCTGCACCGCGTGCAGGGCCGACTCGTCCTGGTCGAGCAGGAAGACCGGGTCCGCGCCGAGCGCGGCGACACGGTGGGCCAGAACGCTCCCGATGGAGCCTCCCGCCCCCGTCACCAGCACCTTCCTGCCGCGCAGCGACTGCGCGCCGTCGTCCGTCAGTCGCTGCGCACGAGCGAGCAGCCGTTCGGCCCACAACGGACCGCACTGTTCCGAGCAGTCGCAGAGGGAAGTCATCCGGTCCATGGCCAGGCCTTCGCATGACGAACTTCGCCCGTCCGTCCCGAAGAGGAAAGGAACCAGCGGACGGCACCGGGGTCTGGGGCACCGACAGCTCCTTCTTAACCCCCTGATCCGCATTCCAAACGATCAATACGTTCATATGGTTGTTTCGGTGCTTCCGTGCGGTACCGGACGGTGCGACCCCGCCCCGAGCCGCCCGATGTTCTGTCCTGACCGATTGTGTTGACAACTGTCGTGGTGCGTGTGACGGTTGCGAAGCTCTGCCCTGACCTGGATGTGCAGTGTTCGTTCTGTTCGTTCCGTTCGTTCCGTGATGGACAACGAAAGCGAGAACGCGTGAGCTCAGGAATACGCCGCCGAAGCATCCTGTCCGCCGCAGCTCTGGGGGGCGCGGCCGGTTGTCTGGGCATCCCGGGGCAGGCGTCCGCCCGGTCGGAGTCCCAGTCGCAGTCCCAGCCGCGGCTCCCGTCCCAGTCGGGATCCAGTGAGCGGGCGTCGCCTTTGACATCGTTGTCGGCCGAGGATGGGTACGAGCTGTGGCTGCGCTACCGGCGGGTCGGGGACCCGGGTCTGCTCAAGCGCTACCGTTCCGCCCTCGGGACCCTGGTCCGGCAGGGCGGCGGCCCGCTCCAGCAGTCGGCGGCGGACGAACTGGTCCGCGGACTCGGCGGGCTGCTCGGCACCCGGGTGAGAGCGCGGGCGAGCGCCCCGTCGGGACCGGCCCTCGTGGTGGGCACCCGGACGAGTTCCCCGCTGATCCGCGAGCTCGTCCCGGAGTCCGACCTGGCCGGTCTCGGCGACGAGGGCTACGTCGTCCGGCGCGTCACCCACCGCGGCACGACCCGCACCGTCGTGGCGGCCCGCGCCGACCGCGGTGTGCTCTACGGCGCGTTCCACCTGCTCCGGCTCGTGCAGACCCGGCAGCCGCTGGAGCGCGTCGACCTCACCGAGCGGCCCGCCGCCTCCTTACGCGTCGCCGACCACTGGGACAACAGGGACGGCTCGATCGAGCGCGGCTACGCGGGCCGCTCCTTCTTCGACTGGGAGGAACTGCCGCGGCTCGACGACCGCTACACGGACTACGCGCGCGTCCTGGCCTCGCTCGGCATCAACGGCGCGGTGATCAACAACGTCAACACCCCCGCGGACTACCTCGCGGAGCCCTTCCTGACCAAGCTGGCCGCCCTGGCCTCGGTCCTGCGCCGCTACGGGATCACGCTCTACGTCACCGCGAACTTCGCCGCCCCCATCGACCTGGGCCGCTTGACCACGGCAGACCCCTTCGACGCGGGGGTGCGCGACTGGTGGCAGCGGAAGGCCGCGGAGATCTACGCCAGGATCGAGGACTTCGGCGGCTTCCTGGTGAAGGCCAACTCCGAGGGCCGCCCCGGTCCGCTGGACTACGGGCGCACCCACGCCGACGGGGCCAACCTGCTGGCGGGCGCCCTCGAACCGTACGGCGGGATCGTCATGTGGCGGGCGTTCGTCCACGACAGCGACGCGGGATGGGACCGGCAGGGCTACCGGGACTTCACGCCGCTGGACGGGAAGTTCGCGGACAACGCCGTCGTGCAGATCAAGAACGGGCCGATCGACTTCCAGGTCCGCGAGCCCGCCCACCCCCTCTTCGGCGCGCTGCCGAACACCAACTCGATGATCGAGCTCCAGGTGACCCAGGAGTACACCGGGCACTCCACCCACCTGTGCTATCTGGTGCCGCAGTGGAAGGAGGTCCTGGACTTCGACACGCTGAAGCCGGCCGAGGGCAGCACCGTCGCCGGTGTCGTGACCGGTCAGGTGTACTCCTACGCGCACAGCGGCTTCGCCGGCGTCATGAACTTCGGCGACGACCGCGACTGGACCGGCTCCCACCTGGCCGCCGCCAACACCCACGGTTACGGCCGCCTCGCCTGGAACCCGGAGCTGTCCGCCGAGGACCTGGCCGCCGAGTGGACCCGCATGACGTTCGGCAACGACCCCGAGGTGGTCGACACGGTCTCCGCCCTGCTGCTGGGCTCGTGGCACACGTACGAGGACTACACGGCACCTCTCGGCGTCGGCTACCTCACCCACCCGCCGGACGGCTCGGTGACGGGACACTTCGACCCCAGCCCGTTCACCACCACCCAGTTCCACAAGTCGGACCGGCAGGGCCTCGGCTTCGACCGTACGGCCGCCACCGGCGACGGCTACACCGAGCTGTACGCGCCGGCGATCCGCGACATCTACGAGTCACCGGCGGACTGCCCCGAGGAGCTGCTGCTCTTCCTGCACCACGTCCCTTACACCCACCGGCTGGCCGACGGCACGACCGTGATCCAGCACATCTACGACACCCACTTCGACGGCGCGGACCGGGTGACCGGCATGCGGGCGGACTGGGACGCGCTGCGCGGCCGTGTCGACCACCGGCGCCTCGCCGACGTGCACCGCCGGTTCGACCGGCAGGCGAGCGAGGCGGTGATCTGGCGGGACACCCTGGTCGCCTACTGGTTCGAGCTGAGCCGGATCCGCGACGAGCGGCGCGAGTGGCTCCAGGCGATCGTCGCCCCGGCCGACACGGCGCTGCTGGCCGGGGAACGCAACGAACTGCCGGTACAGGTGGTCAACGCGACCGGCTCGGGGCTGCGCACGAACGTCTCGCTGGACGTACCGGACGGCTGGCGGTCCGAGGAGACGGTCACGTACGTGGACTCCCGGGGGGACGTGACGGTGAAGCCCGCCGTCGTACCGCCGCCGGTCCCCGCGCTCGCCACCCTGCACGCCCGCCCGGTATCGGGCGCGGTGCGGGTTCTCGACGGCTCGGTGCGCAGCCTGGCCAGGACCGTCGTCGTGCCGCCCGCCGCGAGGTGCGTGCACGCCCTGGACGCCGGGCCGGGATCCGCGCCGGTGTTCAAGGATTACACCCGCCTGTCGCCCGACAGCACCTGGCACGACGGCGCCGGGTTCGGCTGGGTCGGCAACACGCCGGACGCGACCGACACCGGACTCCTCGACGTCGTGCGCCGCGACTACGTACGCGACAGCGCCGCGGCCGTACTGCGCCTGAGACTGCCCGTCGGACCCTGCACCGCGCATCTGCTCACCGGCGACCCCAACACCTTCACCAAATCGCTGATCGTCCGCGTGGACGGCGTCGAGCGGGCCCGCAGCGAGCAGCTCGACGGCCGGGAGTTCACCTGGCTCCGCGTTCCGCTCGACGGCGGTGGATCGGGGCGCGAGGTGGACCTGGAGCTGTCCGCGAAGGAGAAGGAGACCTGGCACTTGAGCGCCTGCGCGGTACTGGCCGACGGGCAGGGGTGAGCGCCGCCGGTGGCGGTCAGCCGGCCGGTGTCACCGCGCTCGCCTCCAGCGCCGGGCGCAGCGCCCTGGCCAGGGTCACTCCGTCGCCGGTGGACCAGAAGTGCAGGAAGAACAGCCGGGGGTGTTCGTCCTGGCTGTGGTTGTGCAGTTCGACGAGGTCGATGCGGCCCCGGCGCAGTGCCCGGATCACCGGCTGGGTCTCGTCGGCGGTCAGTACGAAGTCGCCGTTGACGGCGGCTCTCCCGTGGCCGAGCGGCTGGAAGGCGATCGCGGTGCTGAGCCCGAGGGTGTGGGGCAGCAGGTGCCGGCCGTCGGTGACCGGTCCGCTGCGGCCGAAGACGAAGCGGTGGACGCCGTCGGCGGTGATGCCCTCGGCGCCGAGCGCGTGGTCGATCCGGTCCGTGTCCAGAGGGAGGGGCCGCGGGGTGGCGGGGGTCCGCGGGGCCGGCGGGGTGCCGGTCGCGGCCAGGACCGCCTTCACGCCTCTGGCCAGGGCGACCGGACGGCCCATGGCGTGGAGGTGGGTCCACCAGACGTCCGGGTGCTGGGCGAGGAGGTGTTTGTGCAGTGCGGTCTGGGCGATGCCGGCCTTCTGCAACGCGTCGGTGACGCGGGGCAGTTCGCGTTCGGTGACGACCAGGTCGCCCATGAGCATGGTTCCGTCGTGGTACCGGGCGAAGTTGGCGGAGCCGCCGAGGGCCAGGGCCGGTTCGATGCCGACGCCGTGCGAGGTGACCTCGAGGTCGGTGCGGGGCAGCGGAACGCGGTAGACGCTGCCGTCGGACAGGGTGCCGGTGCGGCCGAGGGCTTCGGCCACGCCCCGCCAGTCGCCGGTGGTCGTGGTCACCGGCGGGTGCGCGGGCGGCCGTCGGTCGTCGTGCGAGCCGGTGCGGCCGGTGCCGCAGGCCACCAGTACGAGCATGCAGGCCGCGGCGGCACCGGCCAGCCGCAGGCCCACCAGGCGTGACGGACGGGACATGGTTCTCCTCGGAGCGGGGCGGGGGAGGGGCGGCCGCACGTGATCCGCGCGGCCCACTGCGAGGCAACCAGCCGACGGCACGACCGGACCGGGGACGCGCCCGGTCGGCCAGGTCTTCATACCGGACCTTCCCACCGGCCATGAGCCGACGGCCCGTTCCGCTCGCCCTGCCGCCCCAGCCGTCGCAGCGGACGCGAAGAGCGGGGCCATGGGCGCCGACCGGTCCGGCGATGGGTATGACGACGGTGGCGCTCCGTCATGCCACTTCACCGTGCGTGGCGGACGGGGTGCGATGACGCATGCGGGACGAGGCTTAGCGGCGCGTGCAGATGGAAACGACTATGGCGGAATGGTTGTCGTAATCATGAGCGACGGCCGATCGACGTGGGGAGAGAACTCCGTGAAGGACGCGCCCTTGTACCTGAGACCGCGGGTCGATCCACCGCTGGCCTCGCTGCTCGGGGACGTGCCGTTCCTGCACTCGCTGGTCGACGCGCTCGGCTCGCCGCTCAACGTGCTGCTCCCGGAGGTCGTCGCCGAGAACGCCGAGCGCTTCCGGGCCGTCTTCCGCCGTCACCATCTCGCGGGCCGGGTGTACTTCGCACACAAGGCGAATCGTTCCTGCGCGCTGCTGCGCCGACTGGCCGCCTGCGACCCTGCCGCCGTCGGCGTCGACGTGGCCTCCCTGGCGGAGTTACGGCACGCGCTGAGCTCCGGATTCACCGGGGACCGGGTGATGGCGACCGGACCGAAGGACCGGGAGTTCCTGTGGCTGGCCGCCCGGGTGGGCGCGACGGTCAACCTGGACTCGGCCGGTGAACTGGAGCGACTGGCGCGGCTCGTCCGCACGTACGGGCTGGGCAGGGTGGACGTGCTGGCGCGGCTGTCGGGGTTCGAGTCGGACACCGGGAACGGCGGCGCGGGCACCCGGGTGCTGTCCCGCCGCAGCCGCTTCGGCACCCCCGTCGCCGAACTCGGTGAACTGCTGACGGCACTGGAGCGGCACGAGGACTCCGTTCGACTCGTCGGCCTGGCCTACCACTTGGACACCACTGGGCTGGAGGAGAAGGCGCGGGCGCTGGAGCGGTGCGTGCTGGCCATGGACGAGTGCCGGGCCCGGGGCCTGGCGCCGCGCGCCGTCGACATCGGCGGCGGCTTCGGCGTCGGGTACGTCGCCGACGCGGGCGAGTGGGAGCGGTGGACCACCGCGCTGAGCGAGTCGGTGCTCGGGCTCCGGCCGCCCCTGGCCTGGCGCGGTCACGGCTACGGCCTGCGCAACGAGGGCGGCACGATCCGCGGCACCGCGGCCCTCTACCCCGCCCACCGGCCCGTCGCCGGACCGGCCTACCTGGAGGAGCTGCTCGCGCGTCCCGCCCCGGCCCTGGGCCGCCCGCCCGCGACGCTGCTGCTGGAGCACCTGAACGATCTGTACGTGGAACCGGGGCGCGCCCTGGTCGACCAGTGCGGCCTGTCGCTGGCCCGGGTGCTGGACGTACGGCTCACGGGCGACGGCATTCCTCTGGTGCGGCTCGGGATGAACGCCGGTGACGTGAGCCTGGAGGAGCACGGGGTGCTCGTCGATCCCGTGCTGATCCCCCGCGGCGACGCGGCCGGTGCGCCGGCCGCGGACGGACGGGAGGGGGGCGGACCGGACGGGTACGGGCCGAACGGGTACGGGCCGGGCGGGGACGGACCCGTCGGGGTGCATCTCGTCGGGAACCTCTGCCTGGAGGCCGATCTGATCACCCGCCGGGTGGTGCACCTGCCCCGGCTGCCGCGCGCCGGGGACCTGCTGGCCTTCGTCAACACCGCCGGATACGTCATGGACTTCCACGCCCACCACGCGCAGCGGCAGCCGGTCGCGCGGACGGTGGCGGTCACGGAGGAAGGCGGCGCCCGGCGCTGGTGCCCGGACGAGGACTACTGGCCGCTCACACACCCGCAGGGAGTGCCGTCATGAGGTACGACACCATCACCGAGGCCATCGGCAACACCCCCATGGTCCGCATCGACCCGTCCGTCCACGGACTGCGCCACATCGACCTGTACGCCAAGCTGGAGATGCTCAACCCGTTCGGATCCGTCAAGGACCGGCCCGCCTGGCACATGGCCCGCCCGCACCTCGAAGAGGCCGCCGAAGGCGACGGCACCGTCGTGGAACTCTCCAGCGGCAACACGGCCAAGGCCCTCGCCCTGCTCGCCGGGATGCACGGACTGAAGTTCAAAAGCGTGACCAACCGGATGCGCGTCCCCGAGATCAAGGAACTGCTGCTGCTCCTCGGCGCGGAGATCGAGGAGCTGCCCGGGCAGAGCGAGTGCCTCGACCCGACGGACACCGATGACCCGCTGACCCGTTTCCACCAGGCGCTCTCCGAGCCCGGCAGCACCTACCTCCACACCGACCAGTACTTCAACCCGCGCAACGTCGAGGCACACGCGGCCGGTACCGGGCCCGAGATCGTCAAGGACCTGGACGGCCGGGCACCGGACTGGTTCATCGCCTGCGTGGGCACGGCCGGGTCCTCGACCGGGGTCGCCAGAGCGCTGCGCGAGCACGATCCGCGGGTACGCGTCCTCGGCCTGGTCGCCGCCAAGGCCGACTTCGTCCCCGGCATCCGCACCATCGACGAGGTGCACCAGGTCGGCCTCTTCGACCCGGCCACCTACGACTCCATCGAGTCCGTCACCTCCCAGGAGGCCATCGACGGGATGGTCACCCTCATCCGCCGCTGCGGGCTGTTGTCGGGGCCGACCGGCGGCGCCGCCTACGAGGGCGCCGTCCGTCATCTGGCGTCCGTGGACGCCGAGTTGGCGGGCACGGGCCGCCGGGAGACCGCCGTGTTCATCGTCTGCGACCGGGCCGAGAGCTATCTGAGCTACGTACGGCAGCGCCGCCCGGAGCTGCTGGGCCGGACGCGGCGAGGCCACTCGGCGGCGTCGCTCACCGACGGCGAGATACGGGAGCGGGCCCGGGCCGTGGACGTCGCCGAGGCCCGGCGCCTGCTGGCGGACGGCGACCCGCGTCCGCTGGTGGTCGACCTGCGCGGGCCACACGCGTACGCCGCCCTGCACATCGAAGGCTCGGTCAACATCGTCGACGAGGTCTTCGAGGAACTGGTGCGGACCGGGCTGCCGTTCAGCAAGCGGACACCGGTGCTGCTGGCCTGTCCGGTGGGGGAGAAGTCGCTGCGGTACGCCGCGCTGCTGACCGGTATGGGACACCCGGACGTGCGCAGCCTGGCGGGCGGCATCGTCGCCTGGCGGGACGCGGGCGCCCCGCTGGTGAGGGAGTGACCCGCCGATGACCCATGAGACACCTGACGCGGCGCACGCTCCGGCACCTGACGCGGCGCACGCTCCGGCACCTGACGCGGCGAGCGGCCTGTCACCTGGTGCGGCTGGTGCGGCGCACGCCCCGGCGCCTGACGCGGACGCGTCCTGGCAGCGGGAGGCGAGAGCGCAGTTCCCGATCATCAGCGCGCACACCGGACTGACCTACCTGGACAGCGCGGCGACCTCGCAGAAACCGCGGGCCGTCCTGGAGGCCGTGCAGACCTACCTCACGACCTGCAACGCCAACGCGGGCCGCGGCACCTACCCTTGGGCCAACCGGACCACGGAGGTGATCGAGCGGGCGCGTGAACGGGTCAAGGAGTTCCTCGGCGACCCGGGGCCCGGCCGCTCCACCGTCCACTTCACCGGCGGCACCACCGAGGGCCTGCGCACCGTCGCCCGTGACTGGCTGGTGGAACACCTCACCGACGGCGACGAGATCCTGGTCCCGTTCGCCGACCACCGGGCCAACCTCGAACCCTGGCTGGAGGCCCGGCGGCTGCTCGCCGAACGCGGCACCGAGGTACGCGTGCGCGCCCTGCCGTACCAGGAGGTCTCCGGCGACTACGACCACCGCGCCCTCGCCGCGGCCGTCGGCCCGCGTACCCGCTTCGTCGCCGCCACGCATGTCCACCACGTCTACGGCGGCGACATGAACGTCCACCGGCTGCGCGCCGCCGTCGGCCCCGACGTGCCCATCTGCCTGGACGCCGCGCAGAGCGTCGGCCACGTGCCCGTCCGGGTCGGCGATCCGGAACTCGACGTCGACTTCGTCGTGTTCTCCGGGCACAAGGCGCTCGCGCTGCCCGGCACCGGAGCCGTGTGGGCCCGCAACACCCGCGGCCCCGCCCTGCGGCCCGGCGGGTGGCAGGGCACCCCCAACACGGTGGGCGTGGTGTCGCTGCTGGCCGCGCTCGACTGGCTGGACGCGGTCGGCGTCGACCGCATCACGGCCCACGTCACCCGGCTCGCCACCCGCCTGACCGACCGGCTGCGCCGCCTGCCCGCCTACGAGGTCATCGGCTGTCCCGCCAGCCTGGCCGCCGACTCCGAACTGCCCGCGGCCCAGCGGCGGCACGGCATCGTGACCTTCCGGCACCGCGAGATCCCGTCGGACGACCTGGGCTTCATCCTCTACAGCCACGGCTTCATGGTCCGGGCCGACAGCCTCTGCCAGGCGGGCGCGGACGACGCGGACGGATCGGTCCGGGTGAGCCTGCACGTCTACAACACCGAGGAGGAGATCGACCGCCTGCTCGCGGTTCTCGGCTCGCTGATCTGAGTCCGTTGATCCGAGTCCGCTGATCCGATGGCCTGAAAAGCAAGTGAAAACCGTTTCCACCTGTAGATTGCGCGGTAGTCGCGACAGATGAGAGACGGAAGAGGTGGCGCGGCCAGATGGGCGTGAGCATGGAGACGGCCGGCAGGTGGGTGGAGCGCTGGGAGCGGCAGCAGCAGCGCTACGCGGTGGACCGGGAGGAGCGCTTCACGGTGATGTCCGACGTGGTGGAGCACGTCTGCGCGGGCCGCGACCGGCCGCTCCTGCTCGACCTGGGCTGCGGCCCCGGCTCCCTGTCCGCCAGACTCGCCCGCCGGCTGCCGGACGCGGAGATCGTCGCGGTCGACATGGACCCCGTACTGCTGGAGCTGGGGCGGACCCACCACGCGGACGCCGCACGGTACTTGCACGCGGTGATCGGTGCGGAGGGCTGGACCGACGCCCTGGAGCTGCCGCGCAGCCTGGACGCCGCCGTCTCCACGACGGCCCTGCACTACCTTGCGGCCCCCGTCCTGCTGGAGGCCTACCGCAGTCTCGCGGCCCTGCTGCGCCCCGGCGGGGCGCTGGTCAACGGCGACCACTTCCCGCCGGACCCGGAGTCCTGCTCCGCCCTGACCGCCCTCGTGGGGCGCCGCCGTACCGAGCGGGCGGGCGGGCACGGTCAGGAGGACTGGGAGTCCTGGTGGCGGGCGGCGGCCCAGGATCCCGAACTGGCCGATCTGTTCGAGCGGCGAGAACAGGGCCGACCGGCGTCCGGCGGCGGTGACGGCAACCGGCACCTGTCCGTGCGCCGCCACGCCGAACTGCTGCGCCGGGCGGGGTTCGGGCAGGTCACGCCGGTGTGGCAGGTGGGGGACAGCCGCGTGCTCGTGGCGTTGAAGGACTGACGGGGACGGCCGGTCGCTCGCGGTCCCGCGGCGCCGGCCTCACAGTGCGAGGGCCATGAGGATCTCGTCGCGGTCGTCGCCGGGCGCCACCCGCAGCGCGCCCGGCCACCGGCCGACCTCGGTCCAGCCGGCCCCGCGGTAGAAGTCCTCGAGCCCCAGGCCCGCGCGCGCAGCGAGCTTGAGCCGTTCCAGGCCCATCTCCTCCCGCGCGACCTCGCGGACGCGGTGCATGAGCGCGAACCCGACGCCCCGGCCCCTGAGGTGTACCTGTGTCTGTACGTGGTTCACCACGCCGCAGTGCGCCTCGAACGGGTGCGCCTCGCGGCGGACGAGCAGCCAGCCCGCGAGGGCGCCGTCGAGTTCCGCGGTCAGCAGCCGGCAGTCCCCGGGTGCCAGGCCCGCCGCGATGCGGTCCACGGCGGGCGCCAGGTCCGCCGCTGTCACGGGCGGGGTCGGGCAGTCCGCCGGGACGACCGCCCCGCCGCCGTCGACCACCGCGGCCCAGCAGGCGGCGAGTTCCCGCCGGAGGCCGGCGGAGAGCTCGGACGGCCGGGTGAACTGGGCGAACACGGGCGCGGCGACTTCGGATGCTGTCACGGGGCCAGCTTGTCACGGTGACCGGCTTGTCATGAACTCGGTCCGAGACCCCGTACCCCTTAGCGTTTGCGAAGGGCGAGGAAAACTGCGCATAGATATACCGAACAGCCCCGGAAACCGTCCTGGCCGCGGGCCGCAAGGGAGGAGTCTGGCCTTCGTCCGGCGAAAGCACGGGCCGGTCACGGCCGTCCCGGCCGACCGGTTCCCGAGGGAAGACATGGCATGGGACGAAGCAGGCAGAAGGCGGAACGCATCGGAGGTGCCCTACTTCACCGACTACGTCAAACGCTTCACCGACCTGCCGTTCCCCGTCGCCCTGGACGAGCGCGGGAGCGGCACCCATGTGCCGGGGCAGTTCGTCAACGCGCGGGACCTGGACCTGGCCCGGGAGGCGGACGCGGCGGCCCGGCGCTGGATGCCGGTCCTGTACGACACGGTGACCGAGCGGCCCGCCGTACCGAACGGCACCCCGGGGCGACCGCTGGGGCAAGGCGAGCGAGGGCCGCTGGAACCTCGACCTCGGCGGCCCCGACCCGCTGCTGACGCTGTACGGCCGGCCCGGCACGACGACGGCCGAGGTGCTGCTGCCCCGCTTCGACGGGGACGGCGGCCGGGACACGGGAACAGCGCGGCGCGCGGTACCCGCCCTCCAACTCGGCGACCGCCCGGTCACCACCGTCTTCGATCTGATGCCGGCCCCAGTACGGGGTCGGGCGCGACGGCCTCGTACGACTACCGTCTCGGCGTCTCGGTGTGGTTCCGCTCCCTGCTCACCCTCGATCCGAACGTGCCCGCCATGGCCGGCGCGCCGCTCGCGTACCGAGTCCACGCCCTGCTCGGCATGGCCCTGTTCACGCTGTGGCCCTTCAGCCGCCTCGTCCACGCCTTCACCGCACCGCTCGGCTATCCGACCCGCCCGTACATCGTCCACCGCTCCCGGGGCACCCGGCGCGTACCCGGTGCCCAGGGCGCGGGCCGGTGAGGCGGCCGACGGTGCGCGAGCGACGAAGCCGGTGGCCATGACGGGAGCGAAACACGCGGGCGGCAGGTCCCGGCACCTCGGCCACTTCACCCCGGTGGCGGCGAGCGCGGTCCTGGCCACCGGACTCGGCCACGGTGCCGCCGGGCTCGTCGCCGCTGCCCTTACCGCCCTCGCGGCCGCGGCATGTACGCCACCGCCACCGGCCAACTGGCCACCGACCGGGACATCGACACCCCGACCTTCCTCCAACACCCGCCGGCCTGGACGGCGCTGACGGCGTGGCTGACCGTGGGGGCGGGTCTGGCGGGCGAGAGGTCACCGTGTCCGGCAGTCATGACCGGCAGACAACTGGCCGTCAAGACTGCTGAGTTCGGGCAATGATCCTCGGTGCGGTCAGGGACAGGATCGGTGACATCCCGTTCCGGGCGTTTCCCAGGAAGGCTCTGCCATGAGACTGACCCGTAGTGCACTGACCGTCGCGGCCACCGCCCTCACGTCGGCGGTGCTGTTCGCCGCTCCGGCGTTCGCCGCCGACACGGCCGGCACCTCGTCCACCGGCGTGACGGCGGCGGCGTCGGACACCGACGGCTCGGGCACGCCGGTGGACGAGATGTCCGACGAGGACATGCGGGTCGAGATCTTCCGCATCCTCGCCGTCGCCGAGCAGAACAACGACACGGCGGTCCACGCGGCGGCCACCGCGGCCCTCAGGGACGGTTCGACGGACGCCCTGCGCGCCTTCCTCGAGACCGGCTACCCCCGCGCCCAGGCCGAGGACGACAGCGTCTGGGTCTTCCGCGTCCTCGCCGTTGCCGCGCAGAACGACGACCAGGCGGTCCACGCGGCGGCCGTCGCGGCCCTCGAGGACGGCTCGCCGCAAGCACTGCGCGCCTTCCGGGAGACCGGCTACCGCCTCGCCCAGGCCGAGGACGACAGCGTCGCGATCTTCCGCATCCTCGCCGACCCGGACATCAGCAGCGCCCTCCGCGCGGCGGCCGAGGCCGCCCTCGACGACGGCTCGCCGGAAGCGCTGCGGTACTTCATCGAGCACGGCCAGTACGAGGTCGCCGCCTGACGGACCGGCGTCCGGACGCCCGGGCCGACGCCCGGGTGTCAGTCGGTCTCCACGGCGTCGTCCATGCTCTTCAGCGCCTCGGCCACGGTCGCGTCACCCGAGAACAGCTTCTGCACGGCGGTGAAGTGGGCCTGCTGCACCTCCGGGTTCGGCCAGCGCTGGTCCATGAACGGCACGGTCATGCCGTCCTGTTGCAGATCGGTCAGGACGTCCAGGGCCGGGTCCGCCTCAAAGGAGTCGTTGGGCAGGGCGGGCAGCGTGCCGCCCTCCTCGGCGTAGATCTTCTGGCCCTCGGGCGAGGCCAGGTACTCGATGAACTTCCTGCCCTCGGCGGTGTGCTTGCTCGCGGCGTTGAGGCCGTAGGCGGCGGAGACGGCACCAGGGATACGGGTCGCGTCCGCGTCGTCCGACGCCGGCAGCGCGAACATGCCCGGCTCGGTGTCCGCACCGGCCTCCTTCCGCACCTGCGGGATGCTGGTGGTGACCTGGACGACGCCGACGGCCTTGCCCTGCGCGACATCGGTGATCGACGTCTCGTAACTGGTGCCGTTGGAGTTCTTGGTGAAGCAGCCCGCCTTGTTCAGGTCCAGGTACTGCTGGAGGGTGTCCTTCCACGCCGAGCCGGCGAACGTGGCCCTGCCCGCGCTCAGCCGCTCGTCGAAGTCGGCGTCCCCGGTGTAGACGGTCGTGGCGGCGAGCGCGTAGTCGACGAGCTGGGTCACCCACGGGGTCCGGTTGCCGAGGGCCGGCAGGACCTTGCCGTGGTCCTTGGCCTTCTCGCACAGGCCCAGGACGTCGTCCCAGGTCTTCGGCTCGGTGCCGCCGATCTCCGTCAGCGTCGCCTTGTCGTAGATGGCGCCGATGCCGTTGAAGGTGACGGGGACGATGTACGTCTTGCCGTCGACCTGGGTGACGCTCCTGTCGCCCGCGGCGATCTTCGACACGAAGCCGTAGCCGCTCAGGTCGGCGAGACAGCCGCCCTTCTGGAGCACCTGGACCGCCGCCGGGTTGCCGTTGCCGGGCCACACGGTGCCGACAGCTATCCCGACGTCTGCTCCGTCGCCGTCGACGACGTGGCGGGCGCCGACGCGGCGATCACCCACCTCCTGGCGCGCGGACACCAGCGGATCGCCTTCGTCACCGGGCCGATGAACATGCGGCAGTCGCAGGACCGGCTCACCGGCAGCCGCCAGGCCCCGGAGCGCGCCGGACGGCCCGCCGACACCCTCCGCGCGGTCGAGACCGCCGCGTTCACCGTCGACCAGGGCCGGCGCGCCGGGGAGCAGCTGCTGACCGCGAGCGAGCGGGTCACGGCCGTGTTCTGCGCCAACGACCTCCTCGCGCTCGGCGTCATGCAGACCGCGTTCCGGGCCAAGCTGCGCGTCCCCGACGACCTCGCGATCGTCGGCTACGACGACATCCACTCGGCCGCGACCGCCGGGGTGCCGCTCACCTCGGTCCACGTCGGCGGCTACGACCTCGGCAAGGCCGCCGCGGAGATGCTCCTGGACGAGGACCGCCCCGGCCACACCCACCGGCGGCTGGTCTTCCCGCCCCGGCTGGTCGAGCGCAACTCCTCCTGACCCACGGGCACTCGACCGCCCCGCCGTCGGGCCAGCCGTCGGCGGGCGGCCCGCTGGAGCCGCGCACGGTCAGCGAGGGCGTCACGACATGGTGCTGCGGCTCGCCGCGACCGCCCTCGACGCGCTCGAGGAGCAGGGCGACCGCGCGCCGCCCCATCTCGGGGCCCTGCTGGTCCACCGAGGTCAGCGAGATGGCCGGGTGCGCGGCCCGGTCGGTGTCGTCGTAGCCCGCCAAAGAGATCTCGCGGTGGGCGTCGTGCTCCACCAGGGCGGCCGGCGCGCCCAGGGCGAGCCGGCCGTGCGCGGCGAACACGGCCGTCGGCCAGGGGCGTTCAGTCAGCAATTCCTCCATGGCGGCCCGGGCGCTGCGCTCCGTCCGCCCCTGCCACATCCTGGATCGTGACCGACCGGCGCCGGCTGCCGGCCTGCGACATGCAGCCTCCCGCGTGATCACCGTCAGCGCGCAGCGTCCCGTACCGGCCCGACCGTCCGCAAGGGATGCCGCCGCACCGTCCGGTGCGGCGAGGGCGGCGTCGGCACGGTGGCGGCGAGGGCGGCGTCGGCACGGTGAAGGCCGGCATCGACGCATGGGCCCCGAGGTCCGGCACCGTCCTGGACCGGATGCGCCAATGGGCCCCGCACACCGAGGTCTCCGTCATCGGCTGCGGCGACTACGTCCGCCCCGGCGGCTGCTTCCCGGCCCGGCCGTCCGGGCCGTCGACGCCGACTGCACCCAGGGCGCGGTGGAACCACCTCGGCGCCGCACCGGAGCAGGCCGCGCGGGCTTATGGCGCGACCTTCGTGGACACCTACCCCCTCGGCGTCGGCCACGACGCGTGCGCGGCACCCGCCGACCGGTACACCGAAGGACCGCTCCCCACCCACATCGCCATCCCGCCGCACCCGAACGCGTAGGGTTCACGGGCCATCGGCGAGGCACCGGACGACGCGGTCCGCGCCGCGACGAACGGCGGGTGACGCCCGGCCGGGTGCCTCAGTTCGCGTGGCCCGCGCGCAGCCACGCGAGGTAGTCGGCGGCGGCCCGCTCGGTGTCGTACTCGGCCCGGTAGCCGGTGTCCTCCCGCAGCCGGCCGATGTCGAGGACCAGGTGCGGGCCCCTGCCGCCGTCGGGCAGGCCGACCCGGGCGCCGGGCACCACCTTCCTGAGCGCCTCGCCGACCTCGGCGTTCGTGGTGAGCCGGCCGGAACCGACGTTGTACGTGCGGTGGTTCAGCCGGTCCGCGAGCTGTAGGAGGGCGATCGCCCGTCCGGTGTCCTTCACGTAGTTCAGGTCGAGCCCGTCCCCGGCGAAGGCCGGTGCCATGAGGTGGGAGAGGTCCGGGGCGGTGCCGCGGGCAGCGGCGTGGACGAGCGCGGGCGCGGCGAAGAAGGGATCGGCGTGGCCGAGCGGGCCCCAGGTGCCGGAGATGCGGTAGTCGACGATGTCGAGGCCCGTCGTGTCCGCGAGGAAGCCACCCAGCAGTTCGCCGACCTTCTTGAAGGTGGGGATGGTGGCGGACGCGTTCATCGACAGCGGCACGTCCTCACGCAGCGGTCCGTCGTCGCTCCGGGCGCCGAAGTAGACCCCGATCGTGCTGGCCACGCCCAGCCGCCGGACGCCCCACTCCTGAGCCGCCTGCGCGATGTTGAGCAGTCCGCCAAGGGCCTGCCGCGTCGCCTCGACCGGTGCGGCGGGGACGGGGGGCCACGGGTAGGACCCTGCCAGATGCACGATGCCCGTGATGGTGTGACGGCGGCCGATCGCGAGCAGGGCGTCGAGGTCGGTGATGTCCGCCTGCTCCACCGTCAGGCGGGCTCCGGCGAGGACGGCCGGTAGTTCACGGGCACTGCGCCGGACCACGACGCAGTCTTCGCCCAGGTCGAGCAGGGCCCGCACGGTGTGGGACCCGATAAAGCCAAAACCTCCGGTCACGAGGATCATTGCCTGGCCTTCCTGGAGTGTGTGCGGTGCGCGGCGTGCCGACGCCGGTAAGGGCGGTCCGCAAGCGTCGCCGGCGAGACGGCGAAACGGAACGCCGCTCCGATTACGATACGGAACGCTGTTCCGTATTGCAAGGCCGGTCAGGAGCAGCGCCGGAACCGCCGCGCGCTGTCCTCGTCCAGGCGCTCCAGGAAGTCGTGCAGGGTGTCGGTGACCTCTTCGAGGCTGCGGGCGCCGAACAGCACCGGCTGGTAGCCGTGGATGTCGTAGGGCGTGGTGAGCATGGCGTCGACGGTCAGCGGGCGGACGTCCGACCGGTGCAGCCGGCGGATCTCGCCGTAGGAGGACAGCAGCGCGGCCCCGTACGCCTTGGGTGTCCCGCCCTCCGCGAGGACGCCGTACTCCAGGGTGAACCAGTACACGTCGCTGATCATTTGCAGGACGTCCGCGTCGTCGACGCGCATGGCCGCCCGCCCGATCATGCGGTAGATGTCGGCGAAGGCGGGTGCCGTCAGATGGATGCCGTGGCCGAAGACGTCGTGGAGCACGTCGGGCTCGGGGGTGAACAGGGGTACCGCCGGGTGGCGGACGAACTGCACGGCGTGGAACCAGCCCTCGGCCATCGACCCCAGGAACCGCTTGTTCGCCACCACGCCTCCGGCCACGGTGAAGTCGAAGCCCGTCAGCTCCCGCAGCCGCGAACCGACCTCGGCGTGCTGCGGGATGTGGTCCGCCGGAATGGGCGCGTCCTGCCTGGCGTCGAGGGCGGCGCGGCAGGCGTGCTCGGCCTGCGCGGCCCACAGCTCCCGGTGGACGGTGCGCCAGGTCCGCTGCTCGGCCTCCGTGTACGCCACCGGTACGGACGGGTCGCCGACGCGGTGGCCGCGGGCGCGCGCGGCGATGGCGTGGCGCCGCCGCAGGTAGCCGGCGTCGCTGAGCCCGGGATGCTCGTCGGCCGGACCGAGGCGGCCGTCGGCGGCGACCGGTGTACGGATCGGCGGACCGACCGGGGTGCGCGCTCGAGAATCGTCCATGCGGCAATGGATCACCGTCGACGCGGGACGCCACACCCGCCATGAGCGTTACCCGGCCGCGGCAGCGCGGTGACCGCGAGCAGGGTGAGCGCGACGAGCAGGCCGCCGGTCAGCAGCGGCCCGCGGTTCCCGGCCGGGGTGCCCGGCCGCGGTGTCGGCGCCCGCGCCACGGTCACTGCCGCGCTGACCGGTACGAGGACCGACGTCACCGTCGAGGTCGTCGAGGCCGAGCCGCCACGGCGCATCGTCGAACGGAACGTCAGCGCGGCGGGCCGGCGCCTGGCCCACGGCACCTGTACCGTCGCACCGCTGCCGCCCGGCGGGAGTCGCGTGCCGTTCACGTACGCGTGGACGCGCGCCCCGCTCGGCGACCGTCTGCCGGGCCCCGTGGTCCGGGCCGCGATGCGCCGCGCCAACCGCACGGTCATGCGCCGCCTGACCGCCGAACCGGCCCGCCGGACAAGGGCGGACTGAGCTTGCCGGTGCGGCTCACCTGTCCATGGCGTTCAGATGGCGGCGGAGGACGTCGCGTGCCGCCGCGGTCGCCTCCTTGTGCGCCCGCCGGGCCGCCTGGTACTCCGGCGTCGGCACGGTGGCCCCGGCCGCGAGCACCTCGCGGATGGTGCGGAGCGAGGTGTACGACGCGTCTATCGCGGCCGTCACCTCGTCGTTCGCCGTCAGGATCAGCCGTTCCCGCGCCTCGTCGCAGCCCGACGCCTGGTACACCTGCCGGAGTCTGGCCGCCCTGGCCTGGGCGTTCGGATGGTCCTCGTCGGCGGCCACGCGCATCGCCTCGTGGGCCTTCCGGAAGGAGACGAGGCAGTCGGCGTACAGGTCCCGGCGGTCGCGCAGCCTGCTGTCCCTGGCGGTACGCCGCCAGCGCACCTGCTCGCCGACCAAGGTGGCCCCCACCCCCAGTACGGCTCCCAGTCCCGTCCCGACCAGACTCGACCACTCCACGCCAACGGATGGTGCCACGCGGGCCCGAGAGGCAGAACCCCGCGTCTGTGGTCCCGGGTGCGTGAGTCACGGCTCGCGGCAATGCTGAAGCGGGGGACATAGGTGCGCGTGACCGCCAAACGTACTCGATTGATCACTTGTCGTGACATACCTGTGGACCGGTCGGGGCAGGACAGGACTTGGGCCGCGGGCAGGAGCGGGCCGGGGTGACCCGCGGCGGGGAGAGGGGAGCGGGCGTATGGACGGGTATGCGCGGCGGGCGGTCGTGATCGGAGCGGGCATGGCCGGTCTCGCGGCCGCCCGGGTCCTGGCCGACGGTTTCGAGTCCGTCACCGTCGTCGAGCGCGACCGGCTCCCGGACTCGGCGGTGATCAGGGCGGGGGCGCCGCAGGGACATCATGTCCACGGTCTCCTCGCGCGCGGTGCCGAGGTGTTCGAGGGTTATTTCCCCGGGCTGCGCGCCGAGCTCGAGCGGGCGGGCGCGCCGGTGTGGGACTGGGGGGAGGGGCTGTGCGCCGTTCTGCCCAACGGCACCCCGCCGCCCGTGTCGATGGGCATGCCGATCCAGACCTTCTCCCGTCCGCTCCTGGAGCACGTGCTGCGCCGGCGGGTGGCGGCGCTGGCGGGCGTCACCCTGCGGGACGGACTGGCCGTCACGGGCCTGTGCGCGGCCGGTCCCGGCAAGGTGACCGGGGTGCGCGTGCGCGGCGCGGACGGCGAGGAACGGATCGGCGCGGACCTCGTGGTGGACGCCTCGGGCCGCTCCTCCCACCTGCCGCGGTGGCTGGCGGCGCTCGGCCTGGCGGAGCCCCGCGTGACGACCGTGGACGCCCAGGTCGGATACGCCTCGCGGATCTACACCTACGGCGAGGGGTGGCAGACCCCGCCCCCGTGGATGGGACTGCTGCAACCGCTGCGGGCCCCCGGCTTCCAGCGGGGCTGCTACGCCATCCGGATCGAGAACGACCTGCTCCACGTCACCCTGCACGGCGCGGGCGGCATCCAGCTCCCGCGCGGCGACGAGGACTTCCTCGCCTACGCGAAGACCCTGCGCGGCCCCGCCGCCGACACCATCGCCCCGCTCACCCCGGTCACCCCCGTGCGCCGGTACGCCCGTACGCTCAACCGCAAGCTCGCCTGCCACCGCCTCGCCCGCTGGCCCGACGGGCTGATCGCGATGGGGGACTCGGTGTGCGCCTTCAACCCCGCCTACGGCCAGGGAATGACGGTCGCGGCCCTCGAAGCCCGCCTCCTGGAACGGATGCTCCGGGGGCGGCGCGCCCGCGCTCCGTTCGACGGACGGGCCTTCCAGAAGGGGCTGGCGCGCCTCACCGCCTCCCCGTGGCTGATGGCCACCGTTCCCGACCGGGCCTGGGAGGGCCCGCGGTCCGCGTGGCCGGTCGCGGCCGGCAACTGGTTCATGAACCGCCTGATCGACACCGTCCCCCACGACCCGAGGGTGTACACGACGTTCTCCGGCCTCTTCCACATGACCGCGGGACCGCTGGCACTGACCGACCCGCGCCTGCTCCTGAGCGTCATGTCCGGTACTCGCCGTCCCGCGAAGCCTCACGCGTGAGAACGGCGTCGCCGACCGTCGCGGGCCGGTGGCCGGGGCGTCAGCCGCGCCGCCGGACGTAGGCGTCCAGCTCCGCGGCACCGGCCGGCAGAGCCCGGCCGCGCGCGGACAGCCGGGCGTGCCGGTCGCGCAGCGCGTCCTCCAGCGGCGCCGGTCCACCGGCGGCCCGCACCTGCTCGGCCAACGGGGCGATCCGCTCCAGCAGACAGCCGCCCCGCCGGAGTCGACGGACCGGCCGGGCGTCCCGCACATCGGCCTCGGCGTAGACGCGGTACCCGGTCAGCGCCCCGCGAGTCCCCCCAAGTTCGGCTACGTCCCGCTCGGCCCGGCCCGACTGACGGTCAGCGACGGCATCCTGTTCGTCAGGGACGTCGCGCAGGGCCAGGGCCGCCGCCCGGCCTGAGCGGTCCGCCCGGCGGACCGGAGCGGCTTGCTCCGTGAGTCTTTACATCGATGTAATCGGTGTGGTGCCATGGGCAGCCGAGTCACTGCGCAAGCGAGATCAGGTTTTTCCGACCGATGTGGGGAGCCGCCGATGCGCGCCCGGTCCTTCACCGCCTGGGTGACCGCCCTGTTCGCCCTGCTCGCCGGCCTCGTCGGGGTGCCGCAGGCCACCGCCGCGGCCTCGGCCGTGGACGCCGGCACCGCGGCGCAGGCCGCGTCGGGCACCTTCCGCAACCCGCTGAACACCGGGCCCGATCCGTATATGACGTACGCGAACGGGGCCTACCGCCTGACGACCACGCAGGGCGACAGCATCAAGATGTGGAGTTCGCCCTCCCTGAGCACCCTGCTCGACGCCGAACCGGTCACCGTGTGGAAGGACACCGACGCCTCGCGCAACCAGCACATCTGGGCGGCCGAGTTCTACCGCTTCGACAGCCGCTGGTACATGTACTACACCGCCGACGACGGCACGGACGACCACCACCGGCTGTACGTCCTGGAGTCGGACGCGGACAACCCGGCCGGGCCGTACCACTTCAAGGCGAAGCTCACCCCGCCCAACCACACGAACGACTTCGCCATCGACCCGGGCATCCTCCAGCACAACGGCAAGCTCTACCTCGCCTACAGCGGCATCAACGCCTACCAGCACAACGGCCTGAACATCGCGCCCATGTCGAACCCCTACACCGTCTCGGGCAACGCCGTCGCGCTGAACGGGGCCGGGGGCTGCTCCGAGGTCCGTGAGGGTCCCGAGTTCCTGAACCGCAACGGCCGTACCTGGATGACGTACTCGACCTGCGACACCGGCAAGCCCGACTACCAGGTGTGGATGATGTCCCTGGCCGACGGCGCCGACCCGCTGGTGCCCGGCAACTGGACCCAGCACAGCGGAGCGGTCTTCTCGCGGCAGGACGCCCGCGGCGTGTACGGACCCGGCCACCACGCGTTCTTCCGCTCGCCCGACGGAACGCAGGACTGGATCATCTACCACGCGAAGACCACCTCGGACTTCACCTACACCAACCGCACGACCCGCGCCCAGAAGATCGGCTGGAACGCCGACGGCAGCCCGGACCTCGGCACCCCGCTCGCCCTCGGCGCCACCCAGGACCTGCCCTCCGGCGACCCCGGATCGGGCAACTACTGGATCAACGACGACGGCCGTTCCAGCGGCGGCGGCACGGTGACCTACTCGGGCACGTGGAACTCGGGCACGGGCTGCGCCGCCCAGTGCTTCTGGAGCGACGACCACTGGAGCGACCGGGCGGGCAACACCGCGACGTTCACGTTCACCGGCACCCGGATCGCGCTGCTGTCCGTCAAGGACACCGGCAACGGCATCGCGGCCGTCAGCATCGACGGGGGCGCCGAACAACGCGTCGACTTCTACGGCGCCCTCCGCACCGGCGAGACGCTCCAGTACCTCAGCCCGCGCCTGTCCGACGGCGCGCACACCCTGAAGGTCCGCGTCACCGGGGAGCGCGACTCCTCCTCCGGAGCGGCGTTCGTGAGCGTGGACCGCGCCGAGGTCTACACCGACTGACCTCACCGCGGACCGGGGACCACCACCTCGGCGTCGGTGGCCGCGCGCACCTGCTCCAGGGTGACGCCGGGCGCGAGCTCGGCCACCCTGAGCCGGGGCGGGGCGATGTCGAAGACGCCGAGGTCGGTGATGACCCGGTCCACGCACGCCGCCCCGGTCAGCGGCAGCGTGCAGGACCGTACGAGCTTCGGGCTGCCGTCCTTGGCGGTGTGGTCCATCAGCACGATCACCGTACGGGCGCCGTGCACCAGGTCCATCGCCCCGCCCATGCCCTTGATCATCTTGCCGGGCACGGTCCAGTTGGCCAGATCGCCGCCGGCGGAGACCTGGAGGCCACCGAGGATCGCGGTGTCCAGATGGCCGCCGCGGATCATGCCGAAGGAGAGCGCCGAGTCGAAGAACGACGCGCCCGGAGCGAGCGTGACCGTCTCCTTCCCCGCGTTGATCAGATCCGGGTCGACCTCGTCCGGCCGGGGGTAGGGGCCGACACCGAGGACGCCGTTCTCGGAGTGCAGCACGACGTCGACGCCGGCCGGGAGGTGGTTCGGCACCAGCGTGGGCAGGCCGATACCGAGATTCACGTACGAGCCGTCGGTCAGCTCGGCCGCCGCGCGGGCGGCCATCTCGTCACGGGTCCAGGGCATCAGCGCACCGTCGCCTTCTCGATGGACTTGCCCGCGGCCTGTTCGGGGGTGAGGGCCAGCACCCGCTGCACGAAGACACCCGGCAGGTGCACCTCGTCCGGGTGCAGCGCGCCGTCCACCAACTCCTCGACCTCGGCGACGGTGACCGCGCCCGCCATGGCGGCCAGCGGGTTGAAGTTGCGGGCCGAGCGGTGGAAGACGAGATTGCCGTAGCGGTCGCCGCGCGCCGCCCTGACCAGCGCGAAGTCGGTGGTCACCGACTCCTCCAGGACGTAGGTACGACCCCGGAACGCGCGCCGCTCCCGCGCCGGTGACGCCACCTCCACCGCGCCGTCGGCGGTGTACTTCCACGGCAGCCCGCCGTCCGCGACCTGCGTGCCGACCCCGGCCGGGGTGTAGAACGCCGGTATCCCGCAGCCCCCGGCGCGCAGCCGCTCCGAGAGCGTGCCCTGCGGAATCAGCTCCACCTCCAGTTCGCCGCCCAGGTACTGCCGGGCGAACTCCTTGTTCTCCCCGACGTACGACGCCGTCACCCGGCCGATCCGCCCGGCGGCCAGCAGCACGCCCAGGCCGTGGCCGTCGGTGCCGCAGTTGTTGGACACCACCTCCAGGCCGCCGACGCCCCGCTCGTGCAGGGCCTCGATCAGCACCGTCGGGATGCCGCACAGGCCGAAGCCGCCGACCGCGAGCGAGGCGCCGTCACCGATGCCGGCCACGGCCTCCCGCGCGCTCGTGATCACCTTGTTCACGCGTCCCGCCCCCCGGCGACGATCCGGCCGCGCACCTCGCCGAAGCCGATGCGGGTGCCGTCCGGGCCGGGCGCGGTCGCCGTGATGGTGACCTCGTCGCCGTCCTCCAGGAAGGCACGGGTGGAGCCGTCGGCCAGCTTCACCGGGTGCTGTCCGTTCCAGGTGAGCTCCATCAGACAGCCGCGCTCCCGCGGGCCGGGGCCGCTGACCGTGCCGGAGGCGTAGAAGTCCCCGGTGCGCAGCGAGGCGCCGTTGACGGTCAGATGGGCCAGCATCTGGGCCGGGGTCCAGTACATCGACGTGAACGACGGGCGGGAGATCACCTCGCCGTTCAGCCGCACCTCGAGATCCAGGTCGAGGCCCCAGTCCTCGGTCTCGCGCAGGTAGTCCCGCAGTCCCTCGGTGCGCTCGGGCGGGGCGGTGCGCGCGGCGGCCAGCGCGTCCAGGGGCACGATCCACGGGGAGACGGATGTCGCGAACGACTTTGCGAGGAACGGGCCGAGCGGCACGTACTCCCACGCCTGGAGGTCGCGCGCGCTCCAGTCGTTGACCAGGCACACGCCGAAGACGTGGTCGGCGAAGTCGTCCACGCCGACCCGGGTGCCCCGCGGGGAGGGGGTGCCGACGACGAAGCCGACCTCGGCCTCGATGTCCAGCCGCCGGGACGGGCCGAACGGCGGTGCGCCGCCGTCGGAGGGCCGGGTCTGGCCCCACGGGCGGACCACGTCCGTGCCGGAGACGACCAGCGTGCCGGACCGGCCGTGGTAGCCGATCGGCAGGTGCTTCCACTGCGGGGTCAGCGGGTCCTGCCCCGGGCGCAGCATCCGGCCGATGTTCGCGGCGTGGTGCTCGGAGGCGTAGAAGTCGGCGTAGTCGGCCGGCTCGAACGGCAGCAGCAGCCGCACCCGGTCGGCACGGTGCAGCGCCGGTTCCACCGCCTCCCGGTGCGCGGGGTCGGTGAGCAGTTCCGTGACCCGGGCGCGGACCGCCTGCCAGCGGGCGCGGCCCTGCGCGAGGAACGCGTTGAGCGAGGGCCGCGCGAAGGTGTCGTCGCCGAGGACCCGGGCCAGGTCCAGGACGTGGTCGCCGATGGCGACACCGACCCGGGGCGCGCCGCCCTCGGGGACGAACACACCGTAGGGCAGCGTGTGGACGGTGAACGGGGAGCCCTCGGGCACCGGGAGCCAGCTGGGGGCAGTCATCGGGGAAGCAGTCCTTTCAGGCGGCGTCGAGGAGGGTGCGGGCCTCGGACACCGGTGTACGGGTGGAGCAGGAGCCGTAGGAGACGAGCAGGGTCCGGGCGGCGGCCACGGCCGGTCCGGACAGCGCGGCCAGTTCGCGGGCGAGAGTTTCGGCGTCGGTGGTCTCCAGCGCGCGCAGCACGGGGGCCGGATCGCCGGGGCCGGCGGCGGCGAGCGCGGCGGCCAGCAGGAGATTCAGATAGCCGTGGTGCGTGAACCCGGTGTCCGGGTCGCGGTGCCGTACGGCGTGGTGGAGCCCCGCCGTCGCCTTGAACGGCACGCCCGCCCGCGCGCACGCGGTGACGAAGTACGCGGCCTCGGCGGGGGAGGGGAACAGTTCGGCCCGTACGCCGCCGCAGCGCAGCTTGGCGCCCACGCCCAAAGTCCCCCGCACCGCCGCGAGCAGGGCGCCGATGCCGGACGGGGCGGCCGGTTCCAGGAACACCGGGGCCCCGGCTCCGGCCGTGGCGGCCAGCACGGCGGGGACGGCGGTCGCCGGGTCGCCGCCGAAAGCGGCGAGCGGCGCCTCGATCAGGGCCGTCTCCAGCCGGTCGTCGGCCGCGACCGTCGCCAGCGCCGCCCGCAGCCGCTCACCCGGGTCGCCGGGTCCGGCCGCGTCCGCGATCAGGCCCAGCGCCAGCCGGTCGTCGGGGCGCAGTTCGGCGCGGATCTCCGCCAGCCGGGCGACCGGGACGAGGAGGCGCAGGGTGTGCATCGGGTGCGCGGTGGCCCGGTCCCGGCGGTGCCGGGCCACCGCCCCGGCGGGCGGCAGCGCGGTCGGCGGGAACAGACCGGCGTCGTCGACGAGCCCGGCGAGCAGCGCGCTCACGCGGCCGGTCCCCGGCCCGCCCAGGTCCAGGCGTACCCCGGGTCCTCGGCGGCGAGCCCGCCCTCGCCCAGCTCCAGCGGCCGGAACGTGTCGACCATGACGGCGAGTTCGTCGAAGAACTCGGCGCCGACGGACCGCTCGTAAGCACCCGGCTGCGGCCCGTGCGCGTGGCCGCCCGGGTGCAGTGACACCGAGCCCTGCCCGATGCCGGAGCCCTTGCGGGCCTCGTAGTCGCCACCGCAGTAGAACATCACCTCGTCGCTGTCGACGTTGGAGTGGTAGTACGGCACCGGGATGGCCAGCGGGTGGTAGTCGACCTTGCGGGGCACGAAGTTGCAGATGACGAAGTTGTCGCCCTCGAAGACCTGGTGCGCGGGCGGCGGCTGGTGCACCCGCCCGGTGATCGGCTCGAAGTCGTGCACGCTGAACGTGTACGGGTACAGGCAGCCGTCCCAGCCGACCACGTCGAAGGGGTGGGTGGCCTGCGTGAACACGGTGCCCAGGACCTCGCCGCGCGGGCCGCGGTGCTTGACGTGCACCTCCACGTCGGTGCCGGTGGCCAGCAGCGGCTCGGCGGGTCCGTGCAGGTCGCGTTCGCAGTACGGGGCGTGCTCCAGGAGCTGCCCGTTGCGCGAGAGGTAGCGGCGGGCGGGGGAGATGTGCGAGTTGGCCTCCACGCAGTACAGGCGCAGCGGTTCGTCGCCCCCGGGGAGCCAGCGGTGGGTGGTGGCGCGGGGCAGCAGCACGTAGTCGCCGGCGCGCGCGGTCAGCGCCCCGAACACCGTCTCCACGGTGGCCGTGCCGGCCTCCACGTACACGCACTCGTCGCCGATGCTGTTGCGGTAGAACGGCGAGACGGCGCCGACGACGGCGTAGGAGATCCGCACGTCGCCGTTGCCGAGCAGCAGCCGCCGGCCGGTGACCGCGTCGGCGGTGCGCCAGCCGTCGCCGGTGAAGAGGCCGTGCGGCTTCAAGTGCCGGGGTTTGAGCGGGTGGTTGGCGACCGTCTCCTGCCCGGTCAGGTCCCAGGGGCGGGAGTCGGTGATCGCCGAGGGGATCTCGCGGTGGTAGAGCAGCGAGGAGTCGGAGGAGAAGCCCTCCTCGCCCATGAGTTCCTCGAAGCGCAGACGGCCGTCCGCGTCCCGGTGCTGGGTGTGCCGCTTGGGCGGGATGTCACCCACGCTGCGGTAGTAAGGCATGACGTAGTCCTTGAGGGGTTGTTCAGACGCCCGCGGTGGTGGGCAGGGCGGGGGCGTCGGCGGGCTGCCGGTCCCGGGGCACCTTCAGGAAGGCGAGCATCGCGGCGCACACCACGAGACAGGCGATGGGGAAGTACAGGCCGACGGTGACGTCGTCGGCGGTGGCGTTCTTGCCGATGATGTACGGGCTGAAGAAACCGCCCAGCGCGGCGATGGAGTTGATGCCGGCCAGCCCCACCGCGGTCTGCTCGCGCGGCAGGATCCGCTGCGCCAGCGCCCAGTACGGCGCCATGTAGCCGAGCACGCCGACCGCGACCAGCGACAGGCAGACCATCGCGGGCACCGGATCGTGCCGGAAGACGATGGTGCCGAGCAGCCCGGCCGCGCCGAGCAGCATCAGGCCGATGACGTGGAAGCGGCGCTCGCCGGTGCGGTCGGAGTTCCGCGCCACCAGCAGCATGCCGACCGCGCCCACCAGGTAGGGGATGGTGCCGAGCAGACCGATGTTGGTGGCCGAGTAGGACGGGTCGAGCTGCTGGACGATCTTCGGCAGGAAGAAGGAGAAGCCGTACAGGCCGCACGCGGCGAAGAAGTTGGCCACCGCGAGGTAGAGCACCCGTCGGTTCTTCATCGCCCGGAGCTGGTCGCGGACGGTCTCCTTGTGGGCGCCGCCGCCCGCGTACTCCTTGTCGATCTGCGCCTGGAGCCAGCGGCTCTCGGCGGCGGTGAGGAACCCCGCGTCGGCCGGCCGGTCGGGCAGCCAGACGAGCGTGACCAGGCCGATGAGGATCGCGGGCGCGCCCTGGAGGATGAACACCCAGCGCCAGCCGCTCAGCCCGAACCACTCGACGTGGTCGAGGATCCAGCCGCCGGTCATGGAGCCGAGGATCATCGCGACCGGCTGCGCGAGGGCCAGCATCGCGATGGCCCGGCCGCGCTCCCTGCCCCGGTACCAGAACGTCAGGTACAGCAGCAGTCCGGGGAAGAGACCGGCCTCGGCGACGCCCAGCGCGATCCGCGCGACGTAGAGGTGGGTGACGGTGCTGACGAACCCGGTGACCGCGGTCACCAGACCCCAGCTGATGGCGATCCGGGCCAGCCACAGCCGGGCCCCGACCTTCTTCAGCATCATGTTGCTGGGGATCTCCAGCACCACGTACGCCAGGAAGAAGATCGCGGCGACGGCGCCGAACGTGGCCGTCGTGATGCCCAGTTCGTCCTCCATGCCGAGCTGGGCATAGCTGATGTTGGACCGGTCCATGTAGTTGAACACATACAGCAGACCCACGATCGGGAAGATCCGGTACGAGACTTTCCGGGTGACTCTGCTGCCCAGGGCGGCGGTGTCCTCGGCGTTGAGGTGCGCTCCCATGACGGCTCCTAGAGGAGTGGGAAGAGGTACGGGAAGGGGGAAGGTCAGTGACCGCGGGCCGCGGTGCGGCCGGCGACGCGCCCCATGGTGAGGGCGTTGGCGACGGCGTTGCCGCCGCCGACGTACCGCATGCCGAGCACCCCGCCACCGGCCTCACCGGCGGCGAACAGCCCGGGTACGGCACTGCCGGTGCGGTCCAGGACGGCGGCGTCCCGGTCGATCTCCAGACCGGTGTGGGTGCACACCAGCTCGGCGGGGAGCACCCGGGCCGCGTAGAACGGCGCGGCGGCGATCGGATCCGGGGTCTCGGGCGAACCCTTCGCCGCGAGGGACTCCTCGCGCAGGAACTCCGGGTCCGCGCCGGTCGCGGCGAGCCGCGCGTTCCACCGGTCGAGGGTGGCGGTCAGCGCGTGCGCCGGTACGTCCATGGCGGCGGCCAGGGCGGTCACGGTGTCCGCGCTCAGCAGCCGGCCGGCGGCCACCTCCCCGGCGATCCGCTCGGGCGTCCAGTCCGCGTACCCGGGCTCCAGTCCAAGCCTGGCCTTCTCGTCGAACACCGCCCACACCGGCCCTTCCTGGGCGAGGATGATGCCGCCCGAGACGGCGTACGAGGCGTCCTCGTCCATGAAGCGCCGCCCGGCGCCGTTCACGTACACCCGGGACTTGGGCGGGAATCCGGCCTGCCAGTGGTGGTAGCGCTGGAAGTAGGCGGTCGGCAGCATCAGGCCCCAGCCGTGCCCGGTGAGCGCGCTCCCGGTCTGCTCGGCGAAGGCGAAGTGGTCGCCGCGGCTGCCGGGCGCCGCCACCACGAACAGCGAGTCGCCCGCCGCCTTCGCCTCCGGGTAGTACCGGTCGAGCAGATCAGGGTGCTGGGCGAAGCCGCCGCTGGCGACGACCACCGCACCGGCCCGGACCTCGATGCCGTCGGCGACCACGCCCACGACCCGGCCCTCCTCGAACAGCAGCCGTTCGACCCGGGTGTTGAGGACCGCCTCGACGCCGCGTTCGCGGCGGGCCCGGTCGAGCACCTGCACCAAACCGTAGCCCTGGTCGCGCGGGACGTGGCCGCGCCAGACGTCCTCCACCCCGGCCCGGCACAGGCCCGGCGTGTGCGCGTCGGGCGACACGGCGGCCGGGACGTCCAGGCCCAGGCCGAGCAGCCATTCCAGGGTCGGACCGGCGGCGGCGCAGAACGCCCGTATCAGACCGGGCGCGAGCCGCCACTGGTTGAGGTCCATGTAGTGCTGGAAGTGGCGCTCGGCGGTGTCCTCGACGCCGAGGCCGCGCTGCACGCTGGTGCCGGCCGCGGTGAACAGGCCCGCGGAGAGTTGCGTGGAGCCGCCCAGTTCGCGTTCGGACTCGAAGAGCAGCACCTGGGCGCCCTGTTCGGCGGCGCTGACCGCGGCGGCGAGACCGGCCCCGCCGCCGCCCACCACGATCACGTCGAGCGCGTCGAAGTCGGTCATCACAGGGCTCCTTCGGCGTCGTCGAGAATGCGGTGGTAGAGCCCGTTGGAGACCAGGCCGCCGTCGAGGGTGACCTCGCTGCCGGTCATGTACGAGCTGCGGTCGGAGAGCAGGAACAGCACGGCGTCGGTCACCTCGCGCACCTCGCCGAGCCGTCCGGCGGGGATGGAGCGCCGGGCCGACTCCACGAACGCGTCCGAACCGGCGAGCAGACCGGTGCCGACCAGGCCCGGGTGCAGGGAGTTGACCCGGATGCCCCAGGCGGCCAGCTCACCGGCCGCCGACTTGGACAGCCCGGTCAGACCCCACTTGCTCGCCGAGTAGGAGGGCGAGAAGTAGCCGATCTGCCCGCTGATGGAGGAGATGTTGACGACGGCGCCCCCGCCGCTGTCCCGCATCAGCGGCGCGCACGCCCGGATGCCGTGGAACGGGCCGTACAGATTGACCCGCAGGACCCGGTCCCACACCTCCTCGGTGGTGTCCATGAACCGCAGCCGGCGCGAGATCCCGGCGTTGTTGACCAGCCCGTCCAGGCGGCCGTCCGTCTCCCGTACGGCGTCGACGACCGTGCGCCAGCCGGCGGGGTCTGTGACGTCCAGCCTGTGCCCGGTGGCCCGGCCGCCCGCGGCGGTGATCTCCTCGACCACGGGCGCGCAGTCGGCGACGTCGGCCAGGTGGACATGGCTGCCGCGGCGGGCCATCGCACGGGCGTGCGCGGCACCCATCCCGGCGGCGGCACCGGTGACGAGGACGACCGACGGGTAGCGCACGGTCTCCTCGTGTCCGTCAGACATGGCGCGAGCCGCCGTCGACGGCGATGCTGTGCCCGGTCACGTAGCGGGCGCTGTCGGAGAGCAGGAACAGCAGCACGCCCAGGACTTCCTGCGGGGAGCCGAGGCGGTGCAGCGGCACGCTGTCCAGCGCGTGCTTCAGGGCGGCGGGGTCCTCCCGCACCCAGCGGGTCATCTCGGTGTCGATGTAGCCCGGCGCGATCGAGTTGACGCGCAGTCCCCGGTCGCCGAGCTCCACGGCCAGCGACTCGGTGAGGTGGGCGACCGACGCCTTGGAGGCGCAGTACGCGCCACGCCCCTTGCGGACCCGGACCGCGGACACCGAGGACATGTTGACGACGGCGCCGCCGGGTGCCATGTGCCGGGCGGCGGCCTGCGAACCGAACAGCACACCCTGCACATTGACCTTCAGCACCGCGTCGATCTGCTCCGGCGAGATGTCCTGCACGAAGGCGTGCGGGAATATGCCCGCGTTGTTGACCCAGTGGTCCAGGCGGCCGAACTCGCCATGCGCGAGCCGGGCCAGCTCCTCGTGCCCGGCCGGGTCCACGACGTCGACGGCGGCGGGCACGACCCGGCCCCGGGTGCCGCCCTCGGGCAGAACGTCCTGCTGGGCATTGACCGCCTCCGCGGTCGCCTTCATCGCGTCGAGGTCGATGTCGGCGGCGATCACGTTCACCCCGCGCAGCGCCAGGCCCTCGGTGAAGACGGCGCCCATGCCGCGGGCGGCGCCGGTGACGACGGCGGTGGTCCCGGCCAGTTCGGGGTGGACGGCGGTGGGGCGCCGGCCGACGACCCGGCCGGGGCCTTCGGCGCCGGGGGCCTGCGGGTATGCGGTGTCGCTCATCGGTGGTTCCGTTCCTTCGTCGTTGAAGTGCCGTTGCGCCGGGGCCCGGCTCAGCTCTCGGGGGCGTCGTCCCGGCGTACGGCGCGGGCGGCGATCCGCCAGCCGTCGCCGTCGCGGACGAGCCGGTCGGTGAGGGTGGTGAACCGCTCGGTGCGCGGTGTCCCGCCCCGTGGGGTCGCGACGATCTGGAGATACGCCACGACGCGCAGCGCCCCGTCGTCGTCCGCGCCGGTCACGGCCACGTTGGTGACCACATGCCGGCGCACCACGCCCTCGGCCGCGCAGCCCGCGGCGAACCGCTCGGCGAACGCGGTCAGGGCGGCCGTGCCGGCCACCGGCCGCGGATAGGTGGGTGAGCCGAAGGTGCCGTCCGCGGTGAAGGTCGCGGCCCACTCCGCGGCTCGGCCACCGTCGATGAGATGGCTCTGCACGTGGTAGAGCTGGTGTATTTCGGCCAACGGGGCATCGGCCGGAAACGCGGGCGCGCTGGGGTTCATTCGGGCGTCCCTTCGGCTCGTGGTCCCGCTCCGGCGGCCGTCCCGGGCGGCCTGAGCGGGGAGCTTGCTGCGCACTCAACTGCTGTGCGATAATCGCACTCACTGTGCGAATAATGGGAGCATAGGCAGCGTGGCTGAAACCCGTCAAGGGATGGATCCGTGAACCCACCGTCAACGACCCCGTCGGCCCCCGAGCTGGACGCGGGTATGTCCAAGACGCTCCACCACGGACTGCTGATCCTCAGAGTCCTCTCGGAGCACCCGCAGGGCCTGACCGTCAGCGAACTGGCGGACGCCGTCGGCGTGCACCGCACGGTCGCGCACCGCCTGGTCCGCACCCTGGAGGCGCACCAGCTCTGCCGCCGCGACCACCGGCGCCGCATCGTCCTGGGCACCGGCCTGGTCACCCTCGCCGAACCCGTCCAGCAGGACCTGCGCGCCCTGGCCCGCCCGATCCTGGACGAGCTGGCGGAGACCACCCGCGCCACCGCGCACCTGCTGGTCCGGGAGGGCGCCGCCGAGATGCGGGCGCTGATGGTGGTGGAACCGCGCGGCGCCCTCGTCCACGTCTCCTTCCGGCCGGGCCAGACCCACCCCATCGAGCAGGGCTCGGGCGGCCTCGCCCAGCTCGCCCACGGCCCGCACCGCGAGGGCGAACGCCCCGAGGTCACCGAGGCCCGCGCCAGGGGGTACGCCGTCACCATGGGCGAGGTCATCCCCGCCGTCACCGGCATCTCCGCCGCGGTGACCACGCGCGGCGGCGAGGCGACCGCCAGCATCGGCATCTCCGTCTTCGAGCGCACCGGCCTCGACGCCCTGGGCGCCACCGTCGTCCGCGCCGCGGCCGAACTGGGGGAACTGCTCGACTGACCGGAGTCCCGTTCGCGCGTCTCCCCGGCGCTGTCGGGGGTTGTTCAGCATGTGTTCGTTCAGTTCCGGCCCGCCGATCGTGAACAACGGCAGGCGGCTACAAAGGGTGCAATTCCTCACCGGCCCGCCGTAGCAGCGCGACTCCGTCCACCGGAGGAGCGCGGAAAAGGATCGGACACCATGCGCATTTCACGAAGGATCACCTCGGCCGCCGTCACACCGGTGCTGCTGGCCGCCGTACTGCTCACCGGCGGCCAGCCCGCCGCGCACGCCGCTCCGTACGACGGCAGCGACCCCGTCGGCACCGGGTGCGACGCGTCCGCCCGCACGGTCGGCCGCGCCGACATCGGCGGCGGTGACGCGCTGCTGGAGCTGCGCTACAGCTCCGGCTGCAAGACGGCCTGGGCCAGAATCACCATCACCAACGGCCGCCCCTGCGAGCCGGGCAACGACAACTGTGCCCGCGCGATCGTCCACCGCGACAGCGACGGCCTGGAGTACGGCTGCCAGACCGAGGACGACCCGGCACGTCACTCCTGCTACACGGCGCAGGTGAACGACGACGGCGTCACCTCGTACGCTCACGGCAGCATCGACGTCGGGCCCTACACCCACACTGGGGAGACCGGCCACCACTGACCGGCGCCCGCGGCGGCGCGCCGGGCGCCGCCGCGGGGCAGGTCCGTCCCTGGTACCGGCACACCGTGGAGCTTCGAGTCGCTGCGCATGCGTCCCTTCCGCCGACATGGTGCCGTTCTTCGCGGAGGCGAACCCGTACGTACGCGGCATCGTGCCGAACATCGCCCGCCTCGCCGAGGCACTGCGCACCGCGGGCGGCCCGGTCGCATGGGTGCTGCCGGCGAACGAGGCGCCCCTCGGGAGCGTCAGTGCCGAGTTCTACGGACCGGAGGTCAGCGCGACGTTCGCGGCGACCGGCGGCTCGGGGCCCCCGCGTTCGCGCCTGTGGCCCGCCTTCGACGTCGGACCGGACGACCTGGTGGTGGAGAAGAGCGCGTACAGCGCCTTCTTCCCCAACCGTTCGCCCCTGCCGGGACTGCTGGCGGAGCGCGCCGTCGACACCGTGCTCGTCACGGGCGCCCTCGCCGACGTCTGCTGCGAGTCCTCCGCGCGCGACGCGGCCACCACCGGCCTGCGCGTGCTGATGGTCGCCGACGCGAACGCGGCCCGGCGCGACCAGGACCACAACGCCGCGCTGCACACGGTCTACCGGTCGTTCGGCGACGTACGGAGCACGGACGAGGTACTGGCCCTGATCGCGGCGGCCCCGGCGGACCGAGCCCGCCGGGGCGGTCCGGCCGCTACGCGGCGATGTCCGCCTCACGTCCCCGGCGGGTGAGGGCGACCTTCGCGACCCACCACCAGTCCAGCGGCGGATCCTGCGGCGCGGCGCCCGGCCGGTCGCGGGGGACCAGGACCCGCAGGGCGCGCGGCCGGACGGTGCACACCACGGGCGTGGGCAGCGTCAGCGCCTCGCCGTCGACGGCCACCGGGATGCTCGGGGCGGCGGCGGTGACCTCGACCCTGCGGGCCGTCAGGATGGTCAGCGCCGGGGAGAACGCGCCGCGCACGGCGAGGTCGGCCGCCTGCGCGGCACCGTCCACGCGGACGCCGAGCACGCCGAGTTCGCCCCGGTCGAGGCGGGGCCTGCGCCCGACGTCGAGCGGATCGGCCCCGGCGTAGGGGTTGTTGCTGACGAGCAGGGCCTGCTGCCCGTCGACGGTCTGGCGGTCGGCGACGGCGTCCAGGCGCTCACCGGCGCCGCCCGCCAGCAGATCGGGCAGCGCGTCGAGCGCCGTACCGGCCTTGGCGTCGCGGTACTCGGGACGCTGCACGATCTCCGCGTACACCCCGAACGAGACCGTGTTGACGAACGCCCGGCCCGCCACGTCACCCAGGTCCACCCTGAGCTCCACCCCGTCGGTCAGGGCGTCCAGGCACCGGGACGGGTCGGTGCGGTCCAGGCCGAGGTCCATGGCGAAGTGGTTGCGGGTACCGGCGGAGATCACCAGGAACGGCAGGCCGTGCTCCGCGGCGACCGCGGCGACCAGCGCCTGGGTGCCGTCGCCGCCCGCCACGCCGAGCAGATCGGCGCCCTCGGCGACGGCGTCGCGGGCGAGCTGTGCGACGTCCGTGTGGCTGCCCGGCTCCAGCAGGTGCACCCGGGCACCGAGCGCCTCGGCCCGCTCCACGAGCCCGAACCGCGCCACCTTCCCGCCGCCGGAGGCCGGGTTCATGATGAGGACCGCCCGCCGGGGCGGACGGTCCGGTCCGGCGGCTGCCGGCGCCGGACCCGGCTCTGCCCGGCGCTCCGTCCGCAGGGCCGCGCGGGCGCAGGCCAGGGCCGCCGCCCACAGGGCCGTCGCGGCCAGCGCCGTGAACCACATGCCGCCGGTCAGGAACAGCACCAGGACGGCCACCGGCGCCGCCACGGCGAGCACCGCGCCCCACACCCGCAACGCGCCCCGGTGGGCCAGGAACCACCAGGCGCCGACCGCGCACAGCGCCAGCCCCGCGAGTCCGCCCAGGATGACGAGGGAACCGCCGTCGCCGAGCGACAACAGGACGACGAGGACGGCCGCCCCGGCCGCCAGCAATGCGTAACGGGCCAGTGTCCTGGCCCTGTCCGACGGATCGACCTTGCTCACCTGCGCGCTCCCGAGTTCACCGAAGACCCCCGGCGACCGGGAGCCGCCCGCAGCCTACGGCCTTCCGGCAGGCCCTCGCCGACAGCGGGCCGTCAGCCGCCCGACGCTGCCCCGGCGGCCACCCCGTCCGGACCGCCGCGGCTGCCCCTTCGGCCGACTCCTGTACGGGCACCGGGAGTTGGCGTCTTTGCGCCTGCTGTCGGCGGGCGGCGTCGTCGGCCCGGAGTCCCTGGCGCAGATGCGGCGCACCGTCCCGGTCGTCTCCCAGGAGGGCAAGGTGATCGACTACGGCCTCGGCCTGCACCCGATGGACCTGCCCGGCACGGAGGCGACCGGTCGGGGCACCTTCCGGGGACACGGCGGCACCGTCTGGGGCGGCGGAGCGCTCCTCCTCACCCCTTGACCGGGTCGGCGCCCGGCCGTTTCACGATCCGGTCGCCGACCGCGAGCGACTTCCACAGCCGGCGGCCGATACGTACCCGGACCGGTTCCCCGGTATCGGGGCGGACCTCGACGAAGTGGTACATGTTCGAGCCGTCGAGCATGCCCCGGGACTTGTCGGTGACGGTTCCTTCCCAGGAGTCGTCCTGTCCTGCTTTGTGAGACTTGAACATGGTGTGGAGTCTACGGAGAGTGACGGCCGGCCCGGCAGTGCCTCGGGGCACCTGTCGGGCATGACACCTGTCATGCCCGAGCCGGTACACATGTGGTGGGCGGAGCGGCCGCCGTGAACCTCCCGGCGCTCCCGGCCGTCCCCGCCCTTCACCCGTTCGCCCTCCGCGCCCTCCGCGCCCTTCACCCGTTCGCCGGTGGCGGGGCCCGCCACGGCCGCCGACCGGGTCACCGCGACAGGTGCGGCCGGGCGAGTGCGGTCATGATCGGGGGGCGGGGCCGTACCCGATCGCTGACTCACCCCCGCCCGCTGAGAAACCTCCACCCCCGCCCCACCCACCCCGGCTGCGACTGAGGAGACCCCTGACATGCACTGGCTCTTCGGCGACCAGCTCGGTCCCCACTTCCTCACCCCGGGCGAGGACGGCCCCGGCCGTGACACCCCGCTGCTCCTGATCGAGGCGCGCTCGGTGTTCCGGCGGCGCCGCTTCCACCGGGCCAAGGCCCACCTCGTGCTGTCCGCGATGCGCCACCGCGCGGCGGAACTCGGCGACCGTCTCACCTACGTACGCGCCGCCACCTACCGGGAGGGCCTGGACCGGGCCACCCGCGGACGTCCGGTCACCGTGCACCACCCCACCTCGCACGCGGCCCTGCGCTTCGTGTGCTCCCTGCCGCAGGTGACGGTCGGGCCCGCACGCGGGTTCCTGATGCCGATGGCGGACTTCCGGGACTGGGCGGACGGCCACCACGGCAAGCACCTGCGGCAGGAGGACTTCTACCACTGGGTCCGGCACGGGCACGGCCTGCTCATGGACGGCGACCACCCCGCGGGGGACCACTGGAACCTCGACCACGACAACCGCGAACCGCCGCCGCACGACGCGGACACCCTGCCGGTCGGCCGTCCGTACCGGCCCCGCGAGGACGAGATCGACGACGAGGTACGGCACGACCTCGACCGCTGGGAGCGCGACGGCGACGTGTCCTTCGTGGGCCGGGACGGCCCCCGCCGTTTCCCCGCCACCCGCCGCGAGGCCCGCGCGGCGCTGCGGCGCTTCGTCGAGCACCGCCTCAAGACGTTCGGGCCCTACGAGGACGCCATGCTCACCGAGGACCCGGTGATGAGCCACAGCCTGCTGTCCTCCTCGCTGAACCTGGGGCTGCTCGACCCCGCCGAGTGCGTCGAACGGGCGGAGGCGGCCTGGCGCGCCGGGAAGGCGCCGCTGAACAGCGTGGAGGGTTTCGTCCGGCAGATCGCGGGCTGGCGCGAGTACGTGTGGCAGCTCTACTGGTACTTCGGCGACGACTACCGGCGCTCCAACGAGCTGCGGCACACCGCCCCGCTGCCCGACTGGTGGAAAGACCTGGACGCGGACGCCGTCCGCGCCCACTGCCTGCACACCGTCCTGAGCCAGGTACGGGACACGGGCTGGACCCACCACATCCCGCGGCTGATGATCCTCGGCAGCTACGCGCTCCAGCGGGGCTGGGACCCCGCCGCGCTCACGGACTGGTTCCACCGCTGCTTCGTGGACGGGTACGACTGGGTCATGCTGCCCAACGTCGTCGGGATGTCCCAGTACGCCGACGGCGGCCGGATGACGACCAAGCCGTACACGTCCGGCGGCAGCTACGTGCACCGCATGAGCGATCTGTGCGGCCCCTGCGCCTACCGGCCGGGCGACCGGACCGGCGAGCACGCCTGCCCCTACACCGCGGGCTACTGGACGTTCTTCGACCGGCACCGGGGGCGCCTGGCCGGCAACCCGCGCGTCGCCCGGCCGGTACGGCAGCTCGACCGGCTGTCCGATCTCGCCGACGTCCGCAAGCAGGAGCGCGCGCGGGGCGACGCACCGCCGTAGGACGTACTCAGGGCTGGTCGCGGGCCTGCTCGGCGGCCTGTCCCGCGGCGCCGGTCTCGGTGGTCGCGCCGCGCGTGCTGAGCCGGCCGCCGCTGGACTCCAGGTGGGCCCGCACGAACCACTGGAAGAGCTCCAAACCGCGCAGCTGCTCGATCAGCATGTCCTGGGTGACGGGGTCGGACGTCTCGGTGGCCTCCATGGCCTCGCGGTGGTCCTCGATCACGGAGGTGTACACCAGGTCGAGCGCGCCGAGGTGCTCGATGGCCTCGGCGCGGCCGATCGAGTAGTCGTTCCAGGTCCGCTCGTTCACCAGCGCGCCGGGGGTGCCGTTCGGCTCGCCGCCGAGCGTGGAGATCCGCTCGGCGAGGTCGTCGGTCATGTCCCGGACCTTGTCGACCTGGGGGTCGAGCATCTCGTGCACCGCGATGAAGTGCGGTCCGACGACGTTCCAGTGGATGTGCTTGAGGGTGAGGTGGAGGTCATTGAGGGAGTGCAGGCGCATTTGCAGCATCCCGATGATCTGCCGGCTGTTCTGTGTGCTCATCCCGGGCACGGTGTAGGAGAGGTCCGAACGCTCTGACGGCACGGTGGTGCTCCTTGCGGTGTCTGCGGGGTGTGGTGCTGGCGCATGCAGACAATCAGCTTCCGGGCGTTCTCCCGTCGTCCGACGGCACCCGTCGCCCGGTTCCCACCGCTGTATCACCGGTGTGGAGCAAGCCGCGGCGGTCCCGCGGGCGGGTACCGGCACCGCACGCCACCCGTGCGCCGACCAGGAGATGCGCCGACCGCCCGCCGCCGCGATCGTGGCGGCACAGGCTCTTCTCCTTCGACCGCGGGCAGGACACATGGACAGGACCAGGCTGATCGAGGCGACCACGCAGACCTCGGCGCACCACGACGACGACCGGCGCCTCACCCCCGACGACGTCGGGCAGGTGCTCGACTCGGTCTTCGGCACCGTGGAGCACCCGGGTTCGATCGCGCAGGCGCTGGACCGCGGGGAGACCGTCCTCCTGGGCAGCTTCGGCAGCTTCCACCCGGACGGCCGGACGGCCACGTTCCGTCCGGGCAAGGCGCTCACCGAGTTCCTGCACGGCACGACCCGGTGAACGCGCCCGCGGCACCCCGCTGACGGAACCGGCGGAACCGGCGATACCGGCGGAACCGGCGGAACCGGCGGAGCCGAGTGTCGCTCGCCGCCGACGATCGAGACCGGCGACCCCGCGCCCGCGCCGGCGCGGGCCCTCGCCGGCGCACCGGCCCCGCGGGGCGGACCCGGTGACGCGCGTCACGCCGCGGCATGTCACGTCCCGGCCGCCGGCGGTGTCCTGAGGGCATGACTGAACACAACAACCCCGTCAGGGTCGTGGTCATCGGCGGCGGTTACGCCGGAACGCTCGCGGCCAACCGGCTGCGGCAGCGGGCCGACCTCGACATCACGCTGGTCAACCCCCGCCCGCACTTCGTCGAGCGCATCCGGCTGCACCAGTTCGCGGCCCGTACCGGCGACGCCACGATCGACTACGGCACACTGCTCGGCGACGGCATCCGGCTGGCCGTCGACAGTGCCACGCGCATCGACACCGCCACCCGCACCGTGCGGCTGGCGTCGGGCCGCGCCCTGGACTACGACTACGTCGTCCACGCGGTCGGCAGCACGGCGCCGCCACCGCCGTCCGTGCCAGACGCCGCCGGACTCGCTCTGCCCATAGGTGAGTTCGAGTCCGCGCGACGGCTGCGCGCCAGACTGGACGACCTGCCCGCCGACGCCCCGGTCACCGTGGTCGGCGGCGGGCTGACCGGCATCGAGACGGCCGCCGAACTGGCCGAGCGGGGACGCCGCGTCACGCTGGTGTGCGGCCGGGGCCTGGCACCCACCCTGAGCGCGCCGGGCCGCCGCTACGTCGCCAAGTGGCTGGCCCGGCACGGCGTCACCGTGCTCGGAACCGGCGTCGTGACCGAGGTCCGGCCGGACGCGGTGGTCCTCGCGGCCGGAACCGCCGACGATCCCGCCGGCGGGACGGTGCGTCCGAGCGCGCTGACCGTCTGGGCGGCGGGCTTCGGCGTACCGGACCTGGCGGCGGCGAGCGGGCTGCGTACCGACACACTCGGCCGGCTGCTCACCGACGAGACGCTGACCAGCGTGGACGACGACCGCATCGTCGGGGCCGGTGACTCCGCCGCACCGTCGGGCCGGCCGCTGCGGATGAGCGGCTACGCCGCGGGGCCGCTCGGAGCACAGGCCGCCGACACCGTGCTGAGCCGCATCGCGGGCACCGAACCCGCCCCGCTCGACCTCGCCTTCGCGGGAGTCTGCGTCAGCCTCGGCAGGCGCGCCGCCGTCCGCCAGCTCGCCCGCAAGGACGACACCCCGGTGAACGCGTACATCGGAGGCCGCCCGGGCGCGGTGATCAAGGAGATGACCTGCAAGTACGTGGTGGCCAAACGGATTCGCCGGGAGGCCCGCGAGCCGGGTTCCATGAGCTGGCTCAAGGGCGGCCCGCCCCGCGTGCGACCGGCGTCCGGCGCACGGGAGGCCACCTCCCCGTGACCACCGCCGGACAGGACGACCACGCCGACCACGCCGAGCGGTTCACCCTGCTGCGGCCGCTGCTCTTCACGATCGTCTACGAGATACTCGGCTCGGCGACCGAGTCCGACGACGTGCTCCAGGACAGCTACCTGCGCTGGGCCGGCGTCGACCTCACGACGGTACGGGACACCAGGTCGTACCTGGCGCGACTGGTGACCCGGCAGGCGCTCAACGCGCTGCGGGCCGGCGCCCGCCGCCGCGAGGACTACGTCGGTCCCTGGCTGCCGGAACCGCTGCTGCTCGACGAGCACGACGCGTCGGCCGACGTGGTGCTCGCCGAGTCGGTGTCGATGGCGATGCTCGTGCTGCTCGAAACACTGAGCCCCGACGAGCGCGCGGTGTTCGTGCTGCGCGAGGTGTTCGGCTTCGGCTACGCCGACATCGGCGCGGCGGTGGGCAAGTCCGCGGCGACGGCGCGCCAGGTGGCGCACCGCGCCCGCGAGCACGTAGGGGCCCGGCGCAGGCGTTTCGTGCCCGTGGACGCGGCGCGGACCGCGCGGATCACCGAGCGCTTCATGACCGCCGCGGCCACCGGTGACCTGCGCGGGCTGCTGTCGCTGCTCGCGCCGGACGTCACCTGGACCGCGGACAGCGGCGGCAGGACCACCGCGGCGCGCCGGCCGGTGGTGGGGGCGGAGAGGGTGGCCGCGGTCGTCATGAGGGTCTTCCGCACGGGCCGCGGAGGCCGCACGGACCGCACGGGAGGGACGGGACGGACGGCGGGGACGGGACGGACGGTGGGGACGGGACGGGCGGCGGGGCCGTGGGTCGAAGTGGTCAACTGCAACCACACGCCCGCGATCGTGGTCCACGGCGGCGACCGTGGTGACCACGGTGATCGCGGTGACCGCGGCGACCGCGGCGACCACGACCATCCTCTGGGTGTCTTCCTGGTCGAGAGCGCCGACGGGCGGATCACCGGCATCTACGCCGTCCGCAACCCCGACAAGCTCGCCGCGGTGGCGGCCCCGCGTCGGATCAGCCGGTGAGGAGACCGGGATCCGCGGGAGCCGCCCCCACGGCACATGACCGGCTCAGGGGCGTACCGCCGCCACCAGCAGGCAGCCGAACTCGTCCACGCCCAGCATGTCGGACGGGCGGAACAGGTCCGGCAGGTTGGTCTGGCCCAGGGCCTCGGGGCGGTCCTCGCCCTCGGTCGGGCGGGACAGCTCCTGGAAGGTGCGCTGCTGGGTGTGCTCGGTGATGTCGAGGAGCCCGCGCAGCCGCAGGCCCGAGCGGTGCAGCAGGGCGACGTAGTCGTCGGCGTCGGCCAGCGTCACCATGAAGTTGCGGCAGAACTTCTCGATCGACGGGTGCAGCGTCTCCTTGCGCGGCGCCCGCTCGAAGACGTCGGTCAGCACCAGCCGGCCGCCCGGCTGCAGCACCCGCGCCGCCTCGGTGAGCACCTGCTGCCGGTCCGGCATGTGGATGATCGACTCCAGGGCCATCACGGCGTCGAACGAGGCGTCCTCGAAGGGGAGCTTCATCGCGTCGGCGTGCCGGAACACGGCCCGGTCGGCGAGCCCCGCCTCCTCGGCGAGCCGGTTGGCGGTCTTCACCTGCTCCTGGCTGATGCTGACCCCGGTGACCCTGGCCCCCGTCTCCCGTGCCACCCGCAGCCCGGGACCGCCGACCCCGCAGCCCAGATCGAGGACATGGGCGGAGTCGTCCACCAGCAGCCGCTCGATGAGTACGTCGGTGAGCCGGTCGACCGCCTCCTCCAGCGTGGCCGTGGAGTCCGGGGTGTCCCAGAACCCGATGTGGATGTTCGGGTTGAACGTGCCGTCGCCCAGCGCGGTGAGCGTGAGCCGGTCGTACAGCTTGCCGACGGCCTCCGGCTCGGGCAGGGCCTGTGTGGAGTCGGTCATGTGAGGGTCCTTTCGACAGCGGAACATGGTGGACAGCCGGGCGTGGTCGGTAAGAGCGGTGGATCAGAGAGCCGCGGTGGTCGGGTGGGCCGCGAACTCCCGCAGCGGGTTGAGGGCCTTCTCGCCGATACGGGCGCGCAGTTCGGGTGCGGTGACACCGAGGCCGGGCCTGGGGGCGAGGCAGAGCACACCGACCTTGCCGATGTGCCGGTTGAGCTGTACGAGCCGGGTCGCCTCGCCGACCTCGTCCAGCGGGAACAGGGAGGACAGCGCGGGCGCGACACCGCCGAGCGTGAACAGCCGGGCGCACTCGACCTGTTCCTGGAGGTTGGCGACATGACTGCCGATGACCCGCTTGAGCCGCATCCACAGATAGCGGTTGTCGAACTGGTGGACGTAGCCCGTGCTGGACCCGCAGGTGACGACCGTGCCGCCGCGCTTGACCACGAACACCGAGATGCCGAACGTCGACCGGCCCACGTGCTCGAAGACGATGTCGGGGTCCGCGCCCGTCGCCTCCCGGACGATCCGGCCGAGCCGCCGCCCGGCCTGGAGCGTCAGCTCGGGGTCGTCGCCCGCGTCGTCGCCGACGCCGATCTCCTGCCGGTTCACGACCACATGGCAGCCCAGCTTCCGGGCGGCCTCGACCTTCTCCTCCGAGCCGACCACGCCCACCGCGGTCCCGCCGCCGTTGCGGACGAGCTGGACCGCGTACGCGCCGAGCCCGCCGGAGGCGCCCCAGATCAGCACGGTGTCGCCCTGCTTCATCCGCGCCCCGCGGTCACTGACCAGCATGCGGTACGCGGTGCCCGCGCACGCCGGGACGGTCGCGGCCTCCTCCCACGTGAGGTGCGGCGGCTTCGGGATGAGCTGACTGGCCCGCGCGACCGCGTAGTGGGCGAGGCCGCCGAAGTTCGTCTCGTAGCCCCAGGCCAACTGGTGCTCGCCCAGCATGCCGTCCGCCTGGTTGGCGGCCTCCTGGTCGTCCACTCGTGCCGCGTTCACCAGCACGTGGTCGCCGAGCTGCCAGCGCCGTACGCCGGAGCCCATTCGGACGACGACACCGGCCGCGTCCGAACCGAGGACGTGGAACGGCTGGTCGTGCCGGGCCGCCCAGCCGCCCTCACGGCCGTAGGCGCGCAGGAAGCGGAAGGTGGACAGCGGCTCGAACTTCGCCGACCAGACGGTGTTGTAGTTCACCGAGCTGGCCATCACGGCGACCAGCACCTCGTCCGGGGCGAGTTCGGGCATCGGAACCTCACCCACCCGCAGCGTGCGGCGTACGTCCTTGTCCTCGGCGTCACCGAAGACCCCCTCGTCCTCGACGCGCAGGTGCGCGGCGGTGAAGTGCGAGGGCAGTGCGGCGCGTGCGAGGTCGTCGGGGGAGGCCCCGGACAGCACGGCGTCGGTCAACGACATGGTGGTTCACCTCTGTTCGGGGGAGCGTACGGGGGAGCTTGCGGCGGCGGATCCGAGTGCGGAGCCGGGTGTGGAGGGGGGAGCCGGCGGCAGCCACCAGTGGTGGGCTCCGGCGAACGCGTAGGTCGGCAGCGGGACCGGCCGTACGCCGGGCCCGCCGAAGGCCGCCTCCCGGTCCAGACGGACACCGGAGACGAAGGCGGCACCCAACTGACGGGCGAAGGAAGGCGACTTGGCATCGGGCGCGGCCGGCAACTCGATCACCACCGGGCCTGGTCCGGCCGGGCCGGGACTCACCGGGCCCGGTCCCGCCGAACTGGGTCCTGCCGGGCCCGGTCCCGTCGAGCCGGGTCCTGCCGAGCCGGGTCCTGCCGAGCCGGGTCCCGTCGAGCCGGGTCCCGTCGAGCCGGGTCCTGCCGAGCCGGGTCCCGTCGAGCCGGGTCCTGCCGAGCCGGGTCCTGCCGGGCCCGGTCCCGTCGAGCTGGGTCCTGCCGAGCCCGCTCCCGCTGAGCCCGCTCCCGCCCTGGCGGGTTCGGGCGGCGGTTCGTCGCCGCCCGTGAGCCCGGCGAGTGCCGCCTCCAGGGTGCGGTCGCCGCGCAGATGGGCGGCGGCCCAGCGCCCGGCCCGGCCCTCGCCCACCACGGTCGTGGGCCGGACCCCGCACGCCTGCCACAGCCAGGCGTGCGCCACGACCACGGCGAACCCGGCGAGCGCCGCGTCCTCGTCCGTGGCCCGCCCGTCCGCCGGACCGAGCAACTCCGCGAGCGACCGCCCGTCCGCGTACGGGGCCAGCGCCTCGTCGAGGTCGGCGACGGCGTCCCGGAAGGGGGTCCACTCCCACGGCAGGCTGCCGTGCGAGGGCAGGGCGTCGGCGGAGGGGGCCGCGCAGACGAGTACGGTCCGGCCGGTGCGCGCGAGCCCCGACTCCACCCACGGCGAGGTCTCCCCGCCGCCCACTCCGGGCTCCCCGTCGGCCAGCGCCCGCAGCCCCGCCAGGTACTGCCCCCGGTCGGCGCCGACCACGGCGGCCCGGTGCGTGAACGCGCTCCGCGTCACGGCCAGCGAGTACGCGATCTCCGCGTCGCACCACCGCCCCGGGTGCGCGTCGAGGTGACCGAGCAGCTTGCGGGCCTGCCTCCGCAGAGCGGCCGGATCCTTCGCGGACAGCAGCCACGGCAACGGCCGTACGTCACGGGCGGGTCCGGACCGCTCCCGAGACGGGGCCCCGGACCGCTCCCGAGCCGGACTCCCGGACCGGTTCCGAGCCGGGTTCCCGGACCGGTTCCGAGCCGGGTTCCCGGACCACTGCTGTGACGGGTTCCCGGGCCGTCCCCACGACGAGTCTTCGGGCCGTCCCCACGACGAGTCTTCGGACCGCCCCCACGACGAGTCGTGGGGCCGCCCCGACGACCAGTCCTCGGACCGCTCCCGCGACGGGCTCCCGGACCGCTCCCACGGCGGATGCGCGGGCCGTTCCAGGATCACGTGCCCGTTGGTGCCGCCCGCGCCGAGCGCCGTCACGGCGGCCCGCTCGGGCCGGCCCGTCCCCGGCCACGGCACGGACGCCGGAACGGGCCGCAGCACGCCGCCGGACCGTTCCACCGTCTCCAGCGGCGGTACGCAGTTCAGGGTCGCGGGCACGGTGCCGTGGCCGAGCGCGAGCACCGCCTTCATGACGCCCGCCATCCCGGCCGCCGACTGCGGATGCCCCATGTTGGACTTGACCGAGCCGAACAGCAGCGGGCGCTCAGGGTGCCGCTCCCGGCCGTAGACCGCGAGCATCGCCTCCGCCTCCATCGAGTCGCCCAGCGGGGTGCCCGTACCGTGCGCCTCCACGTAGTCGACGTCCGCGGCGGACAGCCCGGCGTCCGCCAGCGCCCGCTTCATCACCCGCCGCTGCCCCGGACCGTTGGGCACGGCCAGCCCGTTGCTGGTGCCGTTCTGGCCCACCGCGGAGCCGCGCACCACCGCCAGGACGGGATGCCCGTGCCGCTCGGCGTCCGACAGCCGCTCCAGCAGCAGCACCCCCGCGCCCTCGGCCCAGTTGCCGCCGTCGGCCTTCGCCGAGAACGGTTTCGTACGGCCGTCCTCCGCCAGCGCGCTGAACCTGCTGTGCTCCAGGAACACATCGGGTACGGCCATCACGGTGACCCCCGCCGCCAGCGCGAGCGAGCACTCGCCCGACAGCAGCGAACGGCGGGCCAGGTGCAGCGCGGACAGCGAGGAGGAACAAGCGGTGTCGACGGTCAGCGCGGGCCCGTGCAGCCCCAGGACGTAGGCGATACGACCGGACGCCGCGCTCGGCAGCGTGCCGACGGCGAGGAAGTCCGTACCCTCCTCGGGCCGTTCCCGTCCGCCGTCCGTCCCCGCGTACCCCTGCGGGGTCAGCCCCACGAAGACGCCCGTCGGCGAACCGGCCAGCGTCGACGGATCGATGCCGGCGCTCTCCACGGCCTCCCACGCCGTCTCCAGGAGCACCCGCTGCTGCGGGTCGGTCCCGGCGGCCTCCTCGGGCGTGTAACCGAAGAACTCCGCGTCGAACGACCCCGCGCCCGCGAGGAACCCGCCCTCGCGCACACTGCACCGGCCCGCGATCCCCGGCTCCGGGTCGTACAGGCCCGCCACGTCCCAGCCCCGGTCGGCGGGGAACGGGGACAGACAGTCCCGCTCCTCCGCCAGGGCCCGCCACAGTCCGTCCGGGGTGTCGATGCCCCCGGGCCAGCGGCAGCCCATACCGATGACCGCCACCGGGTCGTCGCCGCGCGCACGCTCTGCCTCGGCGAGCCGGTCGGAGAGTTCACCCACCTTCCGCCGCTCCTCCTGGAGCGCGGCGGTGGCCTTGCGCAGGTACTCCCGCAGCTTGGCCTCGTCGCTCATCGCGCCCCCTCCGTGCCGTCGGCGTCGATCAGCGCGAACAGCTCGTCGTCCGTCGCGTCCACCAGCTCCGTACCGCCCTCGAACGCCTCGACCGCCGCAGACTCGTCCGCCGACTCCTGCGCCGCGAACAGGTCGGCGAGGTGCTGCGCCAGCAGCGCGGGCGTCGGATGGTCGAAGGCCACGCTCACCGGCAGTTCGAGACCGGTCTCCGCGACCAGCCGCCGACGCAGGCTGACCGCCGTCAGGGACTCGAAGCCCAGCTCCTGGAAGGTGCGCTCGGACACGATCGGTTCCGGCGAGTCGTGCCCGAGCGCCACGGCGGCATGGACACGGACGTGCGCCAGCAACTCGTCGAACAGATCGTCCCCGGAGAGCCCGGAAAAGCGGTCCCGCGCCTCCGGGGCCGCGTCCGGTACGGCAACCGGGGCCGCGGGGACGGAGGCGCGGGCGGACACCGGGCTCGCCTCCAGCCAGTAGCGCTGGTGCTGGAAGGGATAGGTGGGGAGGGGGACGGGGCGGTCGGGGGTGTGTGTGGTCCAGGTGGGGGTGGTGCCGGTGACGTGGGCGTGGGCGAGGGCGGCGGTGAAGTCGGCGTGGGCGCCGTGGTCGCGGCGCAGCGTGAAGAGGGCCGTGGTGATGGGACTTTCCTCGATGGCGGGGGTGAGGACGGGGTGGGGGCTCATCTCGACGGTGGTGCGGTGGCCGGTGTCGACCAGGTGGGTCAGTGCTTCGTGGAAGAGGACGGGTCGGCGGAGGTTGGCGTACCAGTAGGTGGCGTCGAGTTCCGGGCCCTGGACGGGCAGTCCGGTCACGGTCGAGACCATGGGGATCGTGGCCGGTCGCGGGCGGACGGCGGCGAGAGCGGTGGTGATCTCCTGCTCGTATGCGTCGACCTGGGCGGAGTGGGAGGCGTAGTCGACGTGGATGCGACGCACGCGGGTGCCCTGTGCGGTAAGGACGGCGGTCAGTTCGTCCAGGGCTTCCGGGGTGCCGGATATGACGGTGGTGGTGGGTGAGTTGTGGGCGGCGATGGTGGCGTCGTGGCCTTCGAGCCATTGCTGTATCTGGTGGGCGGGGGCGTTGATGGTGGCCATGCCGCCGTGGCCGGAGAGGTGGCGCATGGCGGTGGAGCGGGTGGCGACGATGCGGGCGGCGTCTTGGAGGGTGAGGATGCCGGCGAGGTGGGCGGCGGCTATTTCGCCTTGGGAGTGGCCGATGACGGCGGCGGGTTGGATGCCGTGGGTGATCCAGAGGCGGGCGAGGCTGGTCATGACGGCGAAGAGGGCGGGTTGGACCTTGTCGACCCGTTCCAGCCAGTCCGTGTCCGTCCCGGTGAGGGTGTTGATGAGGGACCAGCCGGTGAGGGGGTCGAGGGCGTCGGCGCAGGCGTCCAGGGAGTGGTGGAAGTCGGGGTCGTCGGCGTAGAGGGCTTGGGCCATGCCGGCCCATTGGGAGCCCTGGCCGGGGAAGACGAAGATGGGTCCGCGGTTGGTGGTGGCGTGTCCGGTGATGACGTGGGGGGTGGGTCGGTCCTCGGCGAGGGCGTGCAGGCCGGTGAGGGCGTGGTCGCGGTCGGCGGCGAGTACGGCCGCGCGGTGGGGGAGTGAGGCCCGGGTGGTGGCCAGGGCGTGAGCCACGGTGGGCAGCGGGAGGTCGGGTTCCGACTCCAGGTGTTCCGCGAGGCGCCCGCCCAGCGCAGCCAGTGCCTCCGGGGAGGCGGCGGAGAGGAGCAGGGGCAGCCCGTGAGGGGTGTTTTCGGCCGCGGACTGCTCGGTGCCCTCCGGCTGTTCCAGGATGACGTGCGCGTTCGTGCCGCTGATGCCGAAGGAGGAGACCCCGGCACGGCGGGGTCGGCCCGTCTCCGGCCAGGGCAGGGCGCGGTCGAGGGGGCGGACGGCGCCCTCGCTCCAGTCGACCTGGGTGGTGGGGCGGCCGAGGTGGAGACTGCGGGGGAGGCGGCCCTCGCGCATGGCCCAGATCGTCTTGAGGATGCCCGCGACGCCCGCGGCGGCCTGGGTGTGGCCGATGTTGGTCTTCACCGAGCCGAGGTGCAGGGGCGTGGTGCGGTTCTGGCCGTAGGTGGCCAGGAGGGCCTGGGCCTCGATGGGGTCGCCGAGGCGGGTGCCGGTGCCGTGTGCTTCCACGAGGTCGACGTCGGCGGGGCCGAGGTGGGCGTTGTCGAGCGCGGTGCGGATGAGGCGGGCCTGGGAGCGGCCGTTGGGTGCGGTGAGGCCGTTGGAGGCGCCGTCCTGGTTGACGGCCGAGCCGCGGACGACGGCGAGGACGGGGTGGCCGTTGCGGCGGGCATCGGACAGCCGCTCCACGAGCAGTGTGCCCACGCCTTCGCTCCACGAGGAGCCGTCCGCCGCGTCGTCGAACGCCTTGATCCGGGCGTCGGGGGCCAGACCCCGCTGACGGGAGAACTCGACGAAGGACTCGACCGTCGACATGACGGTGGCGCCGCCCGCCACGGCCAGGTCGCATTCGCCGGAGCGCAGTGCCTGGACGGCCAGGTGCAGGGCGACCAGCGACGAGGAGCACGCGGTGTCGATGGTCAGCGCCGGGCCTTCCAGGCCGAAGACGTACGACAGGCGGCCGGAGGCGATGCTGCCCGCGGTGCCGGCGCCGATCATGCCCTCGAAACCCTCGGGCGCCGGGGTGAGCCGGGCGCCGTGGTCGTGGGAGAGGATGCCGATGTAGACGCCGGTGCGGGAGCCGGCGAGGCCGCGCGGGTCGAGGCCCGCGCGTTCGAACGTCTCCCAGGTGGTTTCCAGGAGCAGTCGCTGCTGCGGGTCCATCGACAGCGCCTCGCGGGGCGGGATGCCGAAGAGGGCGGCGTCGAAACCGGCCGCGTCCTGAAGGAAGCCGCCCTCCTTGACGTACATGTGGCCGACGGCGTCCGGGTCGGGGTCGTACAGCTCGTCGATGTCCCAGCCCCGGTCGGCGGGCATCGCCGTGATCAGGTCGCGCTCCTCCACGACCGCGCGCCACAGGTCCTCGGGCGAGTCGATGCCGCCGGGGAAGCGGCAGGCCGCGGAGACGATGGCGACGGGCTCCTGCCGCCCCGACTCCAGCTCCAGGAGCCGGGCACGGGCACGGTGCAGATCGGCCGTGACCCGCTTCAAGTACTCGATGATCCGTGTGTCTTCCACGCGGAACGCGTCCCTTTCTGCCGGAGGAGCGGGCGGCTCGGCAAGCCGCCCGGACCGACGCCGTCGGAGGCTTTTAGAAGCTGCCCATGTCGTCGATGAAGTCCAGGAGTTGGTCGACCGATGCGTCCTTCAGGCCGAGGTCGTCGGCCGGGTCGGCCGCCGGGCCGGACGCCGCCGGGGGCGCGTCGGCGCCGCTCCACCGGGTCACGAGGGAGTGCAGCCGCATGGTGATCTTGGCCCGCAGGGCCGGATCGGCCGTGTCGGCGCCGAGCAGGGCCAGTTCCAGGCGGTCCAGGTCGGTCAGGACCGGCGGCACGGCCTCGACCGGGGTGCCGAACAATTTCTCGTCGAGGAAGGCGGCGATGGCGCGCGGGGTGGGATGGTCGAAGGCGAGGGTGGCCGGGAGTTTCAGGCCGCTGAGGGCGGAGAGCCGGTTGCGCAGGTCCACCGCGGTCAGTGAGTCCAGGCCCAGTTCGCGGAAGGCGCGGGTGTCGTCGACCTGTTCGGCGGAGCCGTGCCCGAGGACGACGGCGACGGTGGTGCGGACGGCGGTCAGGAGCGCGGCGGCGCGTTCGGCGGGGCCGAGCGCGGCGAGCCGGTCGCGCAGGCCCGCCTGGTCGGCGGCGCCCGCGCGGCGCCGTCCCGCCCGTACCAGGCCGCGCAGCAGTGCGGGGAGCGTTCCGTCGCCCGCCTGGGCCCGCAGCGTGGGGAAGTCGAAGCGGGCGGCGACCAGGTGGGCGTCGGCGGAGCCGAGGGCCGTGTCCAGCAGGGCCATGCCCTGCTCGGCGGTCAGGGCGCGGGTGCCGGAGCGGGCCATCCGGCGGGCCAGGTCCTGCTCGGAGAGTCCGGCGCCCATTTCGGAGCGGTCCTGCCACAGGCCCCAGGAGACGGAGAGGCCGGGCAGGCCCGCGGCCCGCCGGTGCTCGGCGAGGGCGTCGAGGAACGCGTTCGCCGCACCGTAGTTGGCCTGTCCGGCGCCGCCGAAGGTGCCGGCCATCGAGGAGTACACGACGAACGCGGCCAGGTCGGCGTCCCGGGTGAGCCGGTGCAGGTGCCAGGCGGCGTCGGCCTTCGTCCGGAGCACGGTGTCGACGTGCTCCTCGGTGAGCGAGCCGAGCGCGCCGTCGGCGAGCACGCCGGCCAGGTGGAACACCCCGGTGAGCGGATGCCGTCCGGGGATCCCGGCCAGCAGCCGGGCCAGCGCCTCGGGGTCGGCCGCGTCGCAGGCGGTCACCGTGACCGTCGCGCCGGCCTCCGCCAGCTCCGCCCGCAGCCGCGCGGCGCCCGGCGCATCGGCTCCCCGGCGGCCGGTCAGCAGCAGGTGCCGTACGCCGTGCCGGGCCACCAGATGGCGGGCGAGGATGGAGCCGAGGGTGCCGGTGCCGCCGGTGATCAGGACCGTGCCCTCGGGGTCGAGGGGGCGGTGGACGGCCGGGCTGCCCTCGGAGGCGAGGGGCCGGTGGACGGCCGGGGCTGCGGCGGTCGCCCGCGCGAGCCGCGGCACGCGCAGTACCCCGTCGCGCAGCGCGAGTTGGTCCTCGCCCGAGCCGAGCGCCGCCGTCAGCACGACCGGCGGGACCGCCGCCGTGTCGCTGTCGAGCAGCACGAAGCGGTCCGGCTGCTCCTGCTGCGCCGAGCGGACCAGACCCCACAGCGGGGCGTGCGCGAGGTCGGTGTCCTGCGCGGTGTACGCGAGGTCGTCCCGCGTGTCGTACGAGGCGAACGCCGGACCGTCCGGCGTGTCGTGCGGGGCGTGCGCGAGGCCGCCGGGCGTGTCGTGCGCGGCGTCTCCTTGACGACCTGTCGTGACCGCCCGCCGGGTCAGAAACACCAGCCGCGCCTGCGCCCACCGCTCGTCCGCCGTCCACGCCCGGCACAGTTCCAGCGCGTCCAGCAGCACCCGGCGGTCGCCCGGCTCGCCGCCCGCGCCCGCCACCACCACCGCGTCCGGCACGGGAGCGCCCGCGTCCACGGCGGCGGCCAGCGCGGCCAGGTCGGGGTAGTGGTGGCGGGCGTCCACCTCGGCGGGCCACACCGCCGCGCACCGCTCGCCCAGGACCGCCCAGCGGACGGCGGCGGTCTCGGCGGGCGGCAGGGGCGTCCAGTCGAGGCGGAACAGCGCGTTCTCCGTCCCGGTGTGCGTCGCCGTCAGTTCGGCGGCGGCCATCGGGCGTACGGCGACGGACTCGGCGGTGAGCACCGGCTGCCCGGCGCCGTCGTACAGGTGGAAGGCGAAGGAGCCGTCGCCGAGCCGTACCACCCGCACGCGCAGCTCGGTGGCGCCCTGGGCGTGCAGGGTGACGTCGCTCCAGCTGAAGGCGAGCTGCCCGCTGTTCTCCGGACCGTCCAGGCTGCTGAGGACGACGACGTGCAGGGCCGCGTCCAGCAGGGCGGGGTGGATGCCGTACTGCGCGGCGTCCTTCGCCTCCGGCTGCGGCAGGCGTACCTCGGCGAACAGTTCGTCGCCGTGGCGCCAGGCGGCGGTCAGGCCGCGGAAGGCGGGACCGTACTCGATGCCGGCGGCGGCGATGCGCTCGTAGGCGTCGTCGGCGGGGAGGGGATCGGCGTCGCGCGGCGGCCAGACGGCGAGGGGTCCGGGGTCCGTTCCGGCGGGGGCCAGGAAGCCTTCGGCGTGCTGGGTCCAGGGGGACTCCTCGTCGGCGTCGGGGCGTGCGTGGACGCGTACCGCGCGCCGCCCCGCGCCGTCCGGCGCGTCGACCGTCACCTGGACGACCGTCGCGCCGCTCGCCGGGATTACCAGCGGCTGCTGGAGCGCCAGGTCCTCCACGGCGCCGCAGCCGACCGTGTCGCCCGCCCGCACCGCCAGTTCCAGGAAGGCCGCGCCCGGCAGGAGCGCCGTCCCGGCCACCGCGTGGTCGTCCAGCCAGGGCAGTGAGCGGCGGACCAGGCGGCCGGTCAGGACGGCGCCGCCGTCCGCGAGTGAGACGCTCGCGTCGGCCAGCGGGTGCCCGGTGCCGCGCACCCCCGCGCCCACCGGCCCGTTCACCGGCGTCAGCCAGTAGTTCTCCCGCTGGAAGGCGTACGTCGGCAGGTCCACGCGGCGCGCGCCGACCCCGTCGAAGACGGCCGCCGCCCAGTCCACGTGCACCCCGTGCGCCCACGCGTCGGCCAGCGCCCGCGCGGTGCGCTCCGGGCCGCCGTCGTCGCGGCGCAGGGTGCCCAGGGCGGCCACCCGCACGTCCTGCGACGCGGCGATGTCGGTGACCCCGCCGAGCAGCAGCGGGTGCGGGCTCATCTCCAGGAACACCCGGTGCCCCCGGTCCAGCAGATGCCGTACGGCCGCCTCGAACTGCACGGGTTCGCGCGCGTTGCGGTACCAGTACCCGGCGGACATCGACGCGGTGTCCAGCAGTTCCCCGGTGACGGTCGAGCACAGCGGGACCGTGCCCTCGTGCGGCGTCAACTCGGCCAGAGAGTTGAGGAGTTGGTCGCGCAGTCGCTCCATCTGCGGGGCGTGGCCCGGTGCCACGGCGCCGCGCACCCGGCGCACCTGCGCGCCCTCCGCCTCGGCCACCGCCAGGAACTCCTCCAGGGCCGTCACGTCGCCGGTGACCACCACCGACTCCGGCCCGTTGATCACACCGACGCTCAGCTCCTTCTCCCACGGGCGCAGCCGCTCGGCCACCCAGTCACGGGACTTGGACACCCCGGCCATCGCGCCCAGGCCCACCACGTCCACGATCAGCCGGCTGCGCAGCGCCACCACGCGGGCCGCGTCCGCCAGCGACAGGGCGCCCGCCACATGCGCGGCGGCGATCTCGCCCTGCGAGTGGCCCACGACGGCCGCCGGGCGCACCCCGGCCGCCTGCCAGGTGCGGGCGAGGGAGACCATCACGGAGAACAGCACCGGCTGCACCACGTCGAGACGGTCGAGGGACGGCGCGTCCGGCGCCCCGGCCATCGCGCCGGTCACCGACCAGCCGACCAGGTCGGCGAAGACCCGCTCGCAGTCGGCGAAGGTGTCCCGGAAGACGTCCGAACGCTCCAGCAGCTCCGACGCCATGCCCACCCACTGCGAGCCCTGCCCGGGGAAGACGAACACCGCCTCCGATCCGGTGGGCGCCCCGGTGACCACCTGCGGCGACTCCTCGCCCGCCGCCAGCGCCCGGAGTCCGGCGAGCGCGTCGTCCACGCCGGAGGAGAGCACCACCGCCCGGTGGGCGAGCGCCGTGCGCGTGGTCGCCAGCGACCAGGCGGCATCAGCCGGCTCCGGGGCGTCGGCGCGCTCCAGCAGTCCGGCCAGCCGGGCCGCCTGGCCGCGCAGCGCCGCCGGGGTGTGCCCGGACAGCACCAGCGGGGTGACCGGCAGCGGCAGCCGCTCCTCGTCCGCCACGGGTACGGGCGGGGCCTGTTCGAGGATCACGTGCGCGTTGGTGCCGCTCGCGCCGAACGCCGACACGCCCGCCCGGCGCGGCCGGTCCACCGCCGGCCACACCTCGGCCTCGGTCAGCAGCCGCACCGCGCCCCGCGACCAGTCGATCCGCGTCGAGGGCTCGTCCACGTGCAGCGACCGGGGCAGCAGCCCGTGGCGCAGCGCCATCACGGTCTTGATGACCCCGGCGACGCCCGCCGCGCCCTGCGTGTGCCCGATGTTCGACTTGATCGAGCCGAGCCGCAGCGGCTGCCCGCCGTCGCGGTCCCGGCCGTACGTCGCCATCAGGGCGTGCGCCTCGATGGGGTCGCCGAGCCGGGTGCCGGTGCCGTGCGCCTCGACGGCGTCCACGTCGGCCGGGGCGAGCCCGGCGTCGGCGAGCGCCTCGCGGATGACGCGCTGCTGGGCGGTGCCGTTGGGCGCGGTCAGCCCGTTGGAGGCGCCGTCCTGGTTGATCGCCGTACCGCGGACCACGGCCAGCACCCGGTGTCCGTTGCGCACCGCGTCCGACAGCCGCTCCACCAGGAGCATGCCCACTCCCTCCGACCACATCGTGCCGTCGGCCGCCTCCGCGAAGGACTTGCTGCGCGCGTCGGGCGCCATCAGCCCCTGCCCGGAGAACCCGACGAACGCGCCCGGCGAGGCCATCACCGTCGCGGCCCCGGCCAGCGCCATGTCGCACTCGCCCGCGCGCAGCGCCCCCACCGCCTGGTGCAGCGCGACCAGCGCCGACGAGCACGCCGTGTCCACGGTGACCGCCGGGCCCTCGAAGCCGAAGGTGTAGGAGATGCGCCCGGTGGCGATGGACCCGCCGATGCCGGTCGCGAAGTACGGCACCAGGTCGTCCGGCATCCGCTCGGGGCCCGGCAGGTAGTCGTGGCCGACCAGGCCCGCGAAGACGCCGGTGCGGCTGCCGCGCAGCGCGCCCGGGTCCACACCGGCCCGCTCCATCGCCTCCCAGGCCGTCTCCAGGAGCAGCCGGTGCTGCGGGTCCATGGCCAGCGCCTCGCGCGGGGAGATCCCGAAGAACGCCGGGTCGAACTCGCCCGCGTCGTGCAGGAACCCGCTCTCCCGCGCCTCCGTCGACGTACCCCGGTCGCCGTCCGGGCTGAACAGCGCCTCCAGGTCCCAGCCCCGGTTGTCGGGGAAGGCGCCGAGCACGTCGCGTTCGTCGGCCACCACCCGCCACAGGTCCTCGGGGCTCGTCACTCCGCCGGGGAAGCGGCAGCCCATGCCGATGATCGCGACGGGCTCGTCGCAGGCGCCGCGCCGGACCGGGTCCGGACCGGCCGCCGGTACGGCCTCGCCCCGGCGCTCCTGGTCCAGGTGGGCGGCGAGCGCCTGCGGGGTGGGGTGGTCGAAGACGGCCGACGCGGGCACGGCCAGGTCCGTCGCCGCGCGCAGTTCGGCGCACAGCTCGACGGCGCCGACGGAGGTCACGCCCAGTTCGGAGAAGGGACGGTCGGCGGCGACGGCCTCCTTCGAGGGGTGGCCGAGGACGGCGGCGGTGGCGGAGCGGACGAGCTCCAGCGTCTTTGCCGGGGCCACCGGGCGGGCGGCCGGGGCGGGGGCGGCCGGCCCGGCGGGGGAGGCGGCTCCGTCGAAGGCGCGGCCCGCCGTGATCCAGTACCGCTCGTGCTCGAAGGCGTACGTCGGCAGCGGCGCGCGCTTCGCGCCCGTACCGGCGAACACCGCGCTCCAGTCGACGTCCACCCCGGCCGCGTACGCCTGGCCGAGCCCGGTGAGCAGGGACCGTACCTCGGGGCGGCCCTCGCGCAGGGTCGGGGCGAGGACGGACGCCGCGCGGTCGGCCAGGCAGTCCGCCGCCATCGACGCGAGCACCCCGTCCGGGCCCAGCTCCAGGAAGACCCGCCCGCCGTCGGCCTCGGCGGCGCGTACCGCGTCGAGGAAGCGGACCGGTTCACGCAGGTGCCGCACCCAGTACTCGGGGTCGGTGACCTCGCCGGGCCCGACGAGGGCGCCGGTGAGCGCGGAGACCAGCGGGATGCGCGGCTCGTGGTAGGTCATCCGGGCGGCGACCTCGCGGAACTGAGCCATGGCCGGTTCCATCAGCGCCGAGTGGAAGGCGTGACTGACCGTCAGGGCGCGGGTCTTGTGCCCGCGCCCGGCGAGCGCACGGGCCACCGCGCCGGTCGCCTCCGCCTCGCCCGACAGCACGACGGACTCGGGGCCGTTGACGGCGGCGATGCCGACGCCGGGTGTCAGCAGCGCGGCCACCTCGGCCTCGCCCGCCCGCACCGAGATCATCACCCCGCCCGCGGGCAGCCGGTCCATGACCCGGCCGCGCGCGGCGACCAGCGCGCACGCGTCGGCCAGGGACAGCACCCCGGCCACGTGCGCGGCGGTCAGCTCACCGATCGAGTGCCCGATCAGCCGCTCCGGTACGACGCCCCAGGACTGAACGAGCCGGAACAGCGCCGTCTCGACGGCGAACAGCGCGGGCTGGGTGAACGCCGTGCGGTCCAAGGCCGCCGGGTCACCGGACAGCACGGCGCGCAACGGGTGGTCGAGCAGCGGGTCGAGGTGCGCGCACACCTCGTCCAGGGCCGCCGCGAACACGGGGAACGCGTCGGCCAGTTCGCCCGCCATGCCCGCGTACTGCGCGCCCTGGCCGGTGAACAGGAGCGTAGGCGAGGGCCGTTCGCCCGCCTCGCCGCGTACGACGCCCGCGCCCGGTGTGCCGTCGGCGAGGGCGCCGAGGCCGGCGAGCAGTTCGTCGCCGTCCGCCGCGACGACCACCGCGCGGTGCCGCAGCCGGGCCCGGGTGGTGGCCGCCGACCACGCCAGGTCCAGCGGGCGCAGCCCGGGGTGCGCGCGCACGTGCGCGGCCAGCCGGGCCGCCTGCCCGCGCAGGGCGGCGGGGGTACGGGCGGAGAGCAGCCAGGGGAGGGCGGCGGGGGCCTCGCTCTGGGCGGGGGCCGGGTCGGTCACGGGTTCCCGGCCGGCCTCCTCCAGCACCACGTGCGCGTTGGTCCCGCTGATCCCGAAGGACGACACCGCCGCCCGGCGCGGCCGGTCCGCGCGCGGCCACGGCCGCTCGTCGTGCAGCAGCCGGACACCGGCCGTGTCCCAGTCCACGTGGGTGGTCGGCGGGTCCGCGTGCAGGGTGCGGGGGAGCACGCCGTGCCGCAGGGCGAGGACGGACTTGATGACGCCGGCGACCCCGGCGGCGGCCTGGGTGTGACCCAGGTTGGACTTGACCGAGCCGAGCCACAGCGGCCGCTCCGCGTCACGTCCCTGCCCGTACGTGGCGAGCAGCGCGTCGGCCTCGATGGGGTCGCCGAGCCGGGTGCCGGTGCCGTGCGCCTCGACGGCGTCCACGTCGGCCGGGGCCAGGCCCGCGTCCTTCAGGGCCGCCCGGATCACCCGCTGCTGGGCGGTGCCGCTGGGCGCGGTCAGGCCGTTGGAGGCGCCGTCCTGGTTGACGGCCGAGCCGCGCACCACCGCGAGCACCCGGTGCCCGTTGCGCCGGGCGTCCGAAAGCCGCTCCAGGAGCAGCAGGCCCACACCCTCCGACACGGCGGTGCCGTCGGCCGCCTCCGAGAACGTCTTGCAGCGGCCGTCCGGCGCGAGCCCCCGCTGCCGGGAGAACTCCACCAGCGTCCACGGGGTCGACATCACCGTGGCGCCGCCCGCGAGCGCCAGGTCGCACTCGCCGCCGCGCAGCGCCCGCACCGCCTGGTGCAGCGCGACCAGGGACGCCGAGCACGCGGTGTCCACGGTGACCGCGGGACCCTCCAGACCGAGGGTGTAGGCGAGCCGCCCGGACAGCACGCTCTGGGTGGAGCCGGTGCCGAGGTAGCCGCCGAGGTCGGCGACGCCGTCCATCATGGGCGGCACGTAGTCCTGGCCGTTGGTGCCCACGAACACGCCGGTGCCGCTGCCGCGCAGCGTGACGGGGTCGACCGCCGCGTCCTCCAGCGTCTCCCAGGCGACTTCCAGCAGCAGCCGCTGCTGCGGGTCCATGGCGAGGGCCTCGCGCGGCGAGATCTCGAAGAAGCCCGCGTCGAAGTCGCCCGCCGTGGCGAGGAACCCGCCCTCGCGCACGTACGCCGTGCCGGGCGCCGCCGGGTCCGCGTCGTACAGGGACTCCAGCTGCCAGCCGCGGTCGGCGGGCAGCGGGCCGATCGCGTCACCGCCCTCGGACAGCAGCCGCCACAGGTCGCCGGGGGAGGCGACGTCCCCGGGGAAGCGGCAGCCCATGCCGACGATCGCGACCGGCTCGGACCGCTCGGCCTCCAGCCGCGCCATCTCCCGCTTGGTGGCGTCGAGTTCGTTCGCCATCCACTTCAGGGTCTCGAGGACCTTGTCGCCGCCGGCCGCCGGGGCGCTGTCGCTGCTCGTCACTGCACGCATCTCCTGTGCTGCCTGGGGCTGGACTCGGGACCGGGCGGGGCGGCCCGTCACCTGCCGAACCGTTCCTGGATGAAGCCGAGGACCTCCTCGGCGGTCGTCGCCGCCGCCAGCGTCCCGTCGGCGACCACCTCCGCCGGGGTGTCCGGGAGCCGGGCCAGCAGCGCCCGCAGACGGGCCGCCACCGCCGCCGAGGCCGGGGCGTCGAGCCGGTCCACGGCCGCCTCCAGCCGGTCGAGGTCGACGTCCGGCGCGATGTCGTCGCCGGTGGCGGGCCCGTCGTCCACGGCGAGTTCGGCGAGGACATGGGCCGCCAGCGCTTCCGGGGTGGGGTGGTCGAAGACGACCCCGACCGGCAGCCGCAGCCCGGTGGCCGCGCCGAGCCGGTTGCGGAACTCCACCGCCGTGAGCGAGTCGATGCCCAGTTCGCGGAAGAGCCGGGTGGCCGAGATCTCGCCGGGGTCGGCGTGGCCGAGCACCGCGGCGAGCTGACGCAGCACCAGGTCCCGCACCAGCGCCGTACGGTCACCGGCCGGGGTCTTAGCCAGCCGGTCGCGGAAGCCGGACCCGGCCTCCGCCGCCCGCTCGGCCTCCGCCGGTGCGCCGCCCGGTACACCCGCGGGCCGGACGGCCTCGCGGTAACCGGGCAGGCCGAGGAAGAGCCGGGTCGGCCGCGCACTCACCGAACCGGCGTCGAAGCGGGTGAAGTCCACGTCCGCGACCACCAGATGACCGCTGTCGCCGGCCACCGCCCGCTCCAGCGCGCGCACCGCACGGCGCGGGTCCATCGATTCCATCGCGAACCGGTGCAGCCGGTTGGCGACCACCTCGCCGCCCTCCAGGCCGCTGCCGCCCGCCCAGTGTCCCCAGCCGACGGACAGCGCGGGCAGGCCGAGTGCCCGGCGGCGCAGCGCGAGGGCGTCGAGGTAGGCGTTGCCGGGGGCGTAGCCGCCCTGCCCCGCGTCCGCCGTGACACCCGCGAGCGACGAGAACAGCACGAACTGCTCGATCGGCAGGTCCCGCGTCAGCTCGTCCAGATGGTGCGCCGCCCGTGCCTTCACCCGCAGCGACCCCTGGAGCTGGTCGACCGTCAGGGAGGCCAGCAGCGCGTCGTCCACGGCCGCCGCCGTGTGCACCACGGCGGTGAGCGGATCCTCGGCCGGTATCCCCGCCAGCAGCTCCGCGAGCGCCGTACGGTCCCCGAGATCGCAGGCCGCGACGGTCACGCGGGCGCCGAGCGCGGTGAGTTCGTCCACCAGCTCCCGCGCGCCCGGCGCGTCCTGGCCGCGCCGCCCGGTCAGCAGCAGATGAGGCGCCCCGAGCGCGGCCAGATGCCGGGCCACGTGCCCGCCGAGCGCACCCGTACCACCGGTGACCAGCACCGTCCCCGTGGGCTTCCAACTGCCGGGCCGCTCGTCCAGCGGTGCGGGCACCAGGCGCCGGGTCAGCGCCGCCGAGGCCCTGACCGCCACTTCGTCCTCGCCGGTGGCCCCGGACACCACGGCCACCAGCCGGGTCAGCGCGCGCTCCGACAGATCGCCGGGCAGGTCGATCACCCCGCCCCAGCGCTCGGGATGCTCCTGTCGGGCGGTCGCCCCGAGCCCCCACACCATCGCCTGCTCCGGCGCGGCCACCGCGTCCGCGGGATCCGCCGCGACCGCACCCCGGGTCAGCACCCACAGCGGCGCCGCCCAGTCCACGTCACCGAGCGCCTGCACGACGGCCAGCGTCGCCGCCAGCGCCGCCGGTACGGCGTCGTGCCCGGGGTGCGGGCCGTCGAGCAGCCCGGTCAGCGCCAGCACACCGGCCGGGGCCTCGACCCCGTCCAGCGCCCGCGCCACGGCGGCCCGGCCCGCCCCGGCCGGCAGCCCGAGCCGGGTCACCGCCGCCCCGTGCGCGCCGAGCGCCGCCTCGACCTGCGCGGCCACCGAACGGGCCGCCGGGTCGTCCGGTACGAGGAGCAGCAGGCCGCCGGTGAGCGCGGGCCGCGCGGCCGTGGCCACCGGCTCCCAGACCACCCGGTGCCGCCACCGGTCGAGCACCGCGTCCTCGCGTGACGTCTCCCGCCAGTCGGCGAGCGCGGGCAGCAGGTCGCGGAGCGACGCCACCTGCCCGTTCACCAGCGGCAGTTCACCGAGGAGCGCGTCGACGTCCCCGCTCTCCACCGCGTCCCAGAAGCGCCGCTGGGCCGAGTCGTCGTCCGCGACCGGCGCCGGTGCGGCGGCCGGAGCGGCGAAGTAGGCCGACTGGCGCGGCGCGTCCAGCCAGTACCGCTGCCGCTGGAAGGCGTAGGTCGGCAGCTCCACGAAGGCAGGCGGGGTGTGCGCGTACACCGCGCGCGGCCAGTCCACGTCCACCCCGGCGACGTACGCCGCGCCCAGGGAGAGCGCGAGCCGGTCGGGACCGCCCTCGTCTCGGCGCAGCGTGCCCAGCGCGGTCGCCGACGCGCCCGCGTCCTCCACGGTCTCCTGAAGCCCCGTCAGCAGCACCGGATGCGGACTCACCTCAAGGAACACCCGGTGGCCGCGGCCGAGCAACTCCCGTACGGCCGCGTCGAAGCGGACCGGCTCACGCATGTTGCGGTACCAGTAGTCGGCGTCCATGCCCGCGCCGTCGAGCACGGCACCCGTGACCGTGGAGACGAGCGGGACCTCGCCCGCCCGGGGCGCGACGGGGGCCAGCTCGGTGAGGACCCGCTCGCGCACCAGCTCCACCTGGGCCGAGTGCCCGGCGGCGATCGCGCCCTTGACCCGGCGGGCCCGGACGCCCGCCGACTCGGCGTCCGCCAGGAACTCCTCCACCGCGGCCGCCTCGCCCGACACCACCACCGAACCGGGCCCGTTGACCGCGGCCACGCTCAGCCGGCCGCTCCAGCGTGCGAGCCGGTCGGTGACCCACTCCCGCGACCCGGCCACCGACGCCATCGCGCCGAGCCCTGACAGCTCCTCCTGCATGGCCCTGCTGCGCAGGCAGATGATCCGCGCCGCGTCCGGCAGGGACAGCGCGCCCGCGACGCAGGCCGCGGCCACCTCGCCCTGCGAGTGCCCGACGACCGCCGCCGGCACCACCCCGGCCGCCCGCCAGGTGCGGGCCAGCGCCACCATCACCGCGAACAGCAGCGGCTGCACCACGTCGAGCCCCTGCATCGAGGGCGCGCCCGGCCGGTCGTACAGCACGTCGAGGACCGACCAGTCGACGAACTCGCCCAGCGCCGCGTCGCACTCGGCGAGTGCCTCGGCGAACACCGGTGAGGAATCGAGGAGTCCGAGCGCCATGCCGGGCCACTGCGAGCCCTGGCCCGGGAAGACCAGTACCGGCCCCGCGCCCGGCGCGGCGGCACCGGCGACCAGCCGGGCGTGCGCTTCCCCGTCGGCCAGCGCCGCGAGCGCGGCCAGCGCCTCGTCCCGGTCACCGGCGACGACGGCCGCGCGGTGTTCGAGGTCCGTCACCCGGGTGGTCGCCAGGGCCCGCCCCAGCGCGGCGGGTTCCAGCTCGGGCCGGTCGGCGAGCGAGTCGCGCAGCCTGCGGGCCTGGTCACGCAGCCCGGCCGCGGTGGCGGCGGAGAGGGGGAGGACGGCGGGGGTGGAGGCGAGGGGTACGGGGGTGGAGGCGGGGGCGGACGGCTGTCGCGGGTCCTGGTCCTGGTCCTGGTCCTGGTCCTGGTCCTTCGGTTGTTCCCTCTGCTCGGTGAGCGGGTGCTCCTCCAGGATCACGTGCGCGTTCGTCCCGCTGATGCCGAACGCCGAGACCGCCGCCCGCCGGGCCCGTTCCACCCGCGGCCATTCCCGTGTCTCGGTGAGCAGTTCGAGGCCGCCGGAGGACCAGTCCACGTGGGAGGAGGGGGCGGAGAGGTGCAGGGTGCGGGGCAGTACGCCGTGCCGCAGGGCGTGCACCGTCTTCATCACGCCCGCGATGCCCGCCGCGGCCTGCGTGTGGCCGATGTTGGACTTCAGCGAGCCGAGGTACAGCGGCCGTTCGGCCGGCCGGTCCTGCCCGTAGGTGGCGAGCAGCGCCTCCGCCTCGATGGGGTCGCCGAGCGGCGTACCGGTGCCGTGGCCCTCGACGGCGTCCACGTCGGCCGGGGACAGCCCCGCGTCGGCGAGCGCCTGCCGGATCACCCGCTGCTGGGACCGCCCGCTGGGCGCGCTCAGCCCGTTGGAGGCGCCGTCCTGGTTGACCGCCGTACCGCGGATCACGGCCAGCACCGGGTGCCCGTTGCGCCGGGCGTCCGACAGCCGCTCGACGACCAGGGTGCCGATGCCCTCGGAGAAGGCGGAGCCGTCCGCGTCGTCGGAGTACGAGCGGCAGCGCCCGGTCCTGCCGAGCACCTGCTGCCGGCTGAACTCCACGAAACCGCCCGGCGTCGACATCACCGTCGCACCGCCCGCCACCGCGAGGTCGCACTCCCCGCCGCGCAGCGCCCGCACCGCGAGGTGCAGGGCGACCAGACCGGCCGAGCAGGCCGTGTCGAGGGTGAGGGTGGGACCTTCGAGGCCGAAGACGTAGGCGACCCGGCCGGACAGGACGCTGGCGGTGTGCCCGAGGAGCAGGTGGTTGGCGACGCCCTCGGGGGCGTCCGTCACCCCGGCCGCGTAGTCCTGTTCACCCGCGCCGACGAACACGCCCGTGCTGCTGCCGCGCAGTGAGGTCGGCGGGATTCCGGCCCGCTCGAACGCCTCCCAGGTTGTCTCGAGCAGCAGCCGCTGATGCGGGTCCATGGCCAGCGCCTCGCGCGGCGAGATCCCGAACAGTCCCGGGTCGAAGCCGGAGATGTCGTCCAGGAAACCGCCCTCGCGGGAGTACGAGGTGCCGGTCGCGGCCGGGTCCGGGTCGTACACCGCGGCCAGGTCCCAGCCGCGGTCGGCGGGGAAGTCCACGACGGCGTCCCGCTCCTCGGCGACCAGCCGCCACAGGTCCTCGGGGCTGACCGCGCCGCCGGGGTAGCGGCAGGCCATGCCGACGATGGCCACGGGCTCGTCCGCCGCCGCGGTCGCGGCCGGCGCGGACTCGCTCGCCACGCCCGTCACCCGGTCGCGGACCGCGGCGGCCAGGTCGCGCGGGGTGGGGTGGTCGAAGACGACGGTGGCGGGCAGGGCGAGGCCGGTCGCCCTGGTCAGCCGGTCGCGGACCTCCACGGCGGTCAGCGAGTCCAGGCCCAGGCTCTTGAAGGTCCGTGTGACGTCGAGGTCGTGCGGTGCGTCGTGGCCGAGGGCGGCCGCCACCTCGTCCCGCACCAGCGCCAGGACCGCCCGCTCCTGCTCGACGGGCGGCAGCCCGCCCACCCGGCGTGCGAAGTCACCGACGGCGCCGGCCTCCGTGGCCGTTTCCGCGTCGTCGTGCGCCGCGACCAGGGCGAACAGCGGGCCGGGCCGTACGGCCGCGAACATCGCCGTCAGCCGCGGCCAGTCCACGTCGGCGACGACCCGGGAGGCCTGTCCCGATGCCAGCACCTGTTCCAGCGCGGCCAGGGCGTCCGCCGGGTCCAGCGGGCGCAGACCGCTGCGGACCAGCAGCCCCGTCAGTTCGTCGTCGGCCGCCATGCCGGCGCCCGCCCACGGCCCCCACGCGACGGACGTCGCGGGCAGTCCGTCGGCCCGGCGCCGCTCGGCGAGGGCGTCGAGCACCGCGTTGCCCGCGGCGTACGCGGCCTGACCGGCGCTGCCCCACACCCCCGCGATCGAGGAGAACAGCACGAAGGCGTCCAGCTCCAGGCCCGCCTCCCGGGTGAGCTCGTCCAGGTGGCGCGCGCCGTCGGCCTTGCCCGCGAGCACCGTGGCCCACTCCTCGGCCGACAGCTCGCTCACCGGGCGGGCCTCGAAGACACCGGCCGCGTGGAAGACGGCGGTGGGCCGGTGGCGGGCGAGCAGGTCGGCGAGGGCGGCACGGTCGGCGGTGTCGCAGGCCTCCACCGCCACCTCGGCCCCGAGCGCCCGCAGGGCGGACGCGAGTTCGGCCGCACCCGGGGCGGCCTCGCCCCGGCGCCCGGTGAGCACGAGCCGCCGGGCACCGTTCGCGGCGAGCCACCGGGCGACGTGAGCCCCGAGCGCCCCGGTCCCACCGGTGACGAGAACGACACCGGCGGCGCTGGGACGCCATGCCCGACCGGGACCCGCACCCGCGTCGGCTGTACGGGCGGGCACGGTACCGGCCGCTTCCGGACCGGCGTCGGCCGTACGGGCGGCCATGGCATCTGCCGCTTCCGGACCCGCGTCGGCTGTACGGGCGGGCGCGGCGCTCGCCGTTCCGGGACCGGCGTCGGCTGTACGGGCGGGCACGGTACCCGCCGCTTCCGGACCGGCGTCGGCCGTACGGGCGGCCATGGCATCTGCCGCTCCCGCACCCGCGTCGGCTGTACGGGCGGGCGCGGCGCTCGCCGTTCCGGGACCGGCGTCGGCTGTACGGGCGGGCACGGTACCGGCCGCTTCCGGACCCGTGTCGGCTGTACGGGCGGGCGCGGCGCTCGCCGTTCCGGGACCGGCGTCGGCTGTACGGGCGGGCACGGTACCGGCCGCTTCCGGACCGGCGTCGGCCGTACGGGCGGACGCGGTACTCACGGCCTCCGCCCCGGCCGCCCCGTCGGCGGCCGGTACGACGCGGCGGCCCAGCAGGCGTCCGTCGCGCAGGGCGAGTTGGTCCTCCCGGCCGGGTCGGCCGCCGGAGGCGAGTGCGGCGCACAGGGCGTCCAGGTCGCGGTCGCCGAAGGTGCCGACGTCCGCCAATCCGCCCCACAGGGCGGGGAGGTCCAGCGAGACCACCTGGCCGAGCCCCCACACCGCGGCCTGCGCCACCTCCCGCACCGGATCCTGGGCCCCGGTGGAGACGGCACCTTCGGTGAGGAACCACAGCGGGGCGTCCGGACCGGCCTCACGGGCGGCCTCCAGGGCGAACAGCCCGGGGTCGGCAGCCAGCGCGGCGGCGACCACCACACCCGCCACATCACCGTCCCCGGCCGGTCCCGTGACAGCCTCCGCACTGGCCCGTTCCAGCGCGGCGAGCAGGGCCGTCACGCGCGGGTCGGCCGCATCCGTACCGTCCGGCAGCGCCACCCGCCACCGTCCGCGCAGCCGCGCCCCGTCAGCTGCCACCGGCACCCACGCCACCCGGTGGGCGCAGCGGCGCAGCCGGTCGGCGCGGTCCCGGGAGCCGAGCAGCGCGTCCAGGGTCCGCGTCTGCTCCTCGGTGAGGTCCAGCTCGCCGAGCAGGTCGGCGAACCCGTCGGGTGCCGTCGTACGAGCGGGCGGGGTCAGCCAGAAGCGGCGGTGCCGGAAGGGGTAGCCGGGCAGCTCGACGGTGCGGGCGCCCGTGCCCTCGAACGCCTTCGACCAGTCCACCCGCAGACCCGACAGGTGCAGGGCCGACAGCGCCTCCATGAAGGCCGCGGCCTCCGGCCGGTCGGACCGCAGCGCCGCGACGACGGTGGGCGAGACGTCCGCGACGACCGTGGGCGCGGCGGCTTCGGCGACCCTGGCCGGGGCGGCTTCGGTGACCGTGGCCGGGGTGGCGGCCCCGGGCAGGCTGTCGCGCACGGCACCGGTGAGCACGGCGGTGGGCCCCAGTTCCAGGTACGCCGTGGCGCCCGCCGCGTGCAGCGCGCGGACACCGTCGGCGAAGCGGACCGTCTCGCGCACGTGCCGCACCCAGTAGGCGGGTGAGCACAGCTCCTCCGGGGCGGCCGGCGCGCCGGTCACGTTCGAGATGACGGGCAGCACCGGCGGCCGGAACGCGACACCGGCCAGGACGTCCGCGAAGGCGTCGAGCAGCGTGTCCATGTGCGCCGAGTGGAAGGCGTGGCTGACCCGCAGCCGCCGTACCCGCCGCCCCTGTGCCCGGAACCGCTCCACGACCTCCTCGACGGCCTCCCGGTCGCCGGAGACCACCGTGGCGGACGGGCCGTTGACCGCGGCCAGGCTCACCCGGCCGCCGTGTCCGGCGAGCACGCGCCGGGCCTCGTCCTCGGTGGCCTCCACGGCGGCCATCGCACCGTCCGCCGTCACGTCCCGCATCAGCCGCCCGCGCGCGGCCACCAGCGCGCAGGCGTCGGCGAGGGACCACACCCCGGCGACATGGGCCGCCGCGAACTCGCCGATGGAGTGCCCGACGAGCAGTCCGGGCCGTACACCGAAGTGTTCCAGCAGCCGGTACAGCGCCACCTCGACGGCGAAGATCGCGGCCTGCGCGTGGTCGGTGCGGTCCAGCAGCCCGGCGTCCCCGGCGTCCCCGGAGCCCTCGCCGAACACGATGGCACGCAGGGGACGGCCGAGATGCGGGGCGAAGTGCGCGCACACCTCGTCGAAGGCGGCGGCGAACACCGGCTGGGCGTCGTACAGTTCCCGGCCCGTGCCGAGCCGCTGGCTGCCCTGGCCGCTGAAGACGACCGCGAGCAGCGCGTCCTCCCGGGCCCGGCCGGTGAGCGTACCGGCGGCGGAGCGCCCCTCGGCCACCGCCCGCAGCCGCTCGACCGCCTGCTCCCGCCCGTCGGCCACGACGGCGGCCCGCCAGGGCAGCGCGCTGCGCGTGGCCGTCAACGACCAGGCCACGTCCGCCAGTTCCGTGCCGCCGCCGTCCAGGGTCGCCGCGACGCGTCCGGCCTGGGCGCGCAGCGCCTCCTGGTCGGCCGCCGACAGCAGCAGCGGGACGACGGCCGGGTCCGGGCCGCGCTCGGGCGGCGCGGCGGGCGGCGGCGCCTGCTCCAGGATGACGTGCGCGTTGGTGCCGCTGATCCCGAACGACGACACGGCGGCCCGCCGCGGCCGGCCCACCTCGGGCCAGTTGCGGGTACGTGCCAGCAGCTCCACCCCGCCGGACGCCCAGTCCACGTGCGACGAGGGCGCGTCCGCGTGCAGGCTGCGCGGCAGCACACCCTCGTGCAGCGCCGTGATCATCTTGATGACGCCCGCGACACCGGCCGCGGCCTGGGTGTGGCCGAGGTTGGACTTCACCGAGCCGAGGTAGAGCGGCCGTTCGGCGGGCCGCTTCCGGCCGTAGGTCTCCAGCAGGGCCCCGGCCTCGATCGGGTCGCCCAGGACGGTGCCGGTGCCGTGTCCCTCGACCGCGTCCACGTCGGCCGGGTCCAGCCCGGCGTCGGCGAGCGCCTGCCGGATGACGCGCTGCTGCGCGGTGCCGCTCGGCGCGGTCAGGCCGTTGGAGGCGCCGTCCTGGTTGACGGCCGAGCCGCGCAGCACGGCCAGCACCCGGTGCCCGTTGCGGCGCGCGTCCGACAGCCGCTCCACCAGCAGCATGCCCACGCCCTCGGACCAGCCGGTGCCGTCGGCGCCCTCGGCGAACGACTTGCAGCGGCCGTCGCGCGCCAGCCCGCCCTGCCGGGAGAACTCCACGAACGTGTCGGGCGCGACCATCACCGTCACCCCGCCCGCCAGCGCGATATCGCACTCGCCGCGCCGCAGCGACTGCGCGGCCAGGTGCAGCGCCACCAGCGACGACGAGCACGCCGTGTCCACCGTCAGCGCGGGCCCCTCGAGGCCCAGCGCGTAGGCGATCCGGCCCGAGGCGACACTGCCCGCGCCGCCCGTCAGCAGATACCCCTCCACGCCTTCCGGCACCTCGCCCCGACCGGTGGCGTAGTCGTGGTACATCAGCCCGGCGAACACCCCGCCGCGCGAGCCGTGCACGCTCTCCGCCGGAATGCCCGCGTCCTCCAGCGCCTCCCAGGAGACCTCGAGGAGCAGCCGCTGCTGCGGGTCCATGGCCAGCGCCTCGCGCGGCGAGATCCCGAACAGCGCCGGGTCGAAACCGGCGGCGTCGTCCAGGAACCCGCCGTGCCGCGTGGCACTCGTACCGCGCGCACCGGCCGCCCGGTCGAACAGCGCGCCCAGGTCCCAGCCGCGGTCCACGGGGAACTCGCCCACCGCGTCCCGCTCCTGGAGCACGAGCCGCCACAGATCGGCGGGTCCCGCCACGCCGCCCGGGTAGCGGCAGGCCATCCCGACGATCGCGACGGGCTCGTCCTGCCCATCGCGTACGGCGCTGACCTCCGCACCGCCGGGCACGGCGTCCGCGCCACCGGCCAGCCGCCCGTCCAGGAACCGCGCCAGCGCGCGGGGCGTGGGATGGTCGAAGACCACCGTGGACGGCAGGGGCAGACCGGTGACCGCCGCCAGCCGGTTGCGCACCTCGACCGCCATCAGCGAGTCGAGACCCAGCTCCCGGAACTCCCGGCCCACGTCGAGACCGTCCCCGCTCGCGTGCCCCAGCACCAGCGCCGTCTCGTCACGCACCACCCCGAGCAGCAGCCGCTCCCGCTCCTCGGCCGAAAGACCGGCGAGCCGCTGGGCGAGCCCGGACCGGGAAGCCCCCGACACGGCCTGACCGTCCTGCGCGGCCGTCCGCCGTACGACGCGCGGCGCGAGCTTCGACAGCAGCGGCGGTACGGGCCGCCCGGCCCGCACCAGCGACGCCGTGTCGATCAGCGCCGGCACCAGAGCGGCCGGGCCGCCCTCCCGCACCGACCCGGCGAGGGCGGCGTCCAGCAGGGCCAGCCCCTCCCGGGCTGGCAGCGGCAACAGCCCCGCCCGCCGCATCCGGGCCAGATCCCGCCCGTCCAGCCGCCCGGTCATCCCGGACGGCTGCTCCCACAGTCCCCACGCCAGCGACAGCGCGGGCAGCCCGAGCCGCGCCCGCCGCACGGCGAGGGCGTCGAGGAAGGCGTTGGCCGCCGCGTAGTTGGCCTGGCCCGGGTTGCCGAGCACACCGGCCACCGACGAGAACAGCACAAAAGCCGACAGGTCGAGACCGGCGGTCAGCTCGTGCAGATGCAGTGCGGCCAGGGCCTTCGGCCCCAGCACCGCCGCCACGGCCTCGTCGCTCAGCCCTTCGACGGTCGCGTCCTCCAGGACACCCGCCAGGTGCAGCACGGCGCCCAGCGGATGCCCGGACCCCTGCACCTCCGCCACGACACCGGCCAGCGCCTCCCGGTCCGCGATGTCACAGGTCCGTACGTCGACCACGGCGCCGGACCCGGCCAGCGTCCGGACGAGCTCGGCCGCCCCGTCCGCGTCCGCCCCCGAACGGCTGAGCAGCATCAACCGCCGCACCCCGTGCACCCCGACGAGATGCCGCGCCACGAGCGAACCGAGCCCGCCCGTGCCACCGGTCAGCAGGACCGTACGGTCGGGATCGAAGACGGGGGCCGTGGCGTCGTCGTCGGCGAGCGGATGCCTTACGAGACGCGGCACGTACGTCGTGCCGTCGCGCAGCGCGAGCTGGGACTCTTCACCAACGGCGACTGGCTCGATCTCAGCGTCCGAGTTGTCCGTGTCGACCAGTACGAACCGTCCGGGGTGCTCGCTCTGCGCCGACCGGACCAGCCCCCATACGGCGGCCGCCGCCGGATCGATGACCCGGTCGTCGTCGCCCACCGCGACCGCGCCCCGGGTCCGCACCACGAGCACTCGGTCCCGAAGGCCCGGTTCGGTCACGAAGCGGCGGACGACGCCGAGCACGGAGACGACCAGCTCGCCGACGTCAGCGACGTCCGCACGGTCCACGGCCTCCGCGCGGTTCGTGGCCAGGTCCAGCAGTACGGGCGCAGGCGCGCCGGACTGGACCGGGCCGTCCGACGTACTGAGCGCGTCGAGCCCATCCGTTCCCGGCCCGGAGACCACGGCAGCCCACTCGGTCGGCGCCGCCGCGTCCACCGCACCGGCCTCCTCCCACCGGACCGCGAACAGCGCCTCGGACCGGGAGGCCGCGCGCAGCGCCTCCACAGCGACCGGCAACAGCGCCAGCGACGCCACGGACACCACCGGCGCACCGGCGCCGTCCACGGCGGTCAGCTCCACGGACTCCGGCCCCGTACGCCGCACCAGTACGCGAAGCGCCCGCGCACCGGAGGCGTGCACCTGCACCCCGGACCAGGCGAACGGCAGCCGGATGCCGGCCACTTGAGGCAGCAGGCCACTCGCCGCCACGGCGTGTAGGGCGGCGTCGAGGAGCGCCGGGTGCAACAGGAACCCGTCGGACGCGCCCGCCTCCGCCGGCAGTTCGACCTCCGCGAACACATCGTCGTCGCGGCGCCACAGGGCACGTACGCCCTGGAACGCGGGGCCGTAGTCGTACCCCTGGGCGGCCAGCTCGTCGTACAGCGCGCCGGTCGGCAGCGGGCGGGCGCCGGGCGGCGGCCAGGCGGCGAGACCGTCGGCCGGGCCGTCGGCACCGTCCGGGGCGGCCTCGGTCAGCAGGCCCTCGGCGTGCAGCGTCCACGCGGCGTCCGCGCGGGCCGATCCCGGCCGGGAGTGCACGGTCACCGGACGGCGCCCGGACCCGTCCGGCTCGCCCACCGCGACCTGTACGGTCACCGGCCCGGTGAGCGCCAGCGGCGCCCGCAGCGTCAGCTCCTCGACCGACCCGCACCCGACCTCGTCACCGGCCCGCACCGCCATCTCCACGAAGGCGGTACCCGGCAGCAGCACCGTCCCGGCGACCGCGTGATCGCCGCACCACTGGGGAGAGTCCGGGCCCAGCGTGCCCGTCAGCACCATGCCCGCGCCCGCCAGCGACACGGCCGCGCTGAGCAGCGGGTGGTCGCGCACGTCGACGCCCGGCTGAGCGGCGGTGGCCACGGTGCGGTCCAGCCAGTAGCGCTGGTGCTGGAAGGGATAGGTGGGGAGGGGGACGGGGCGGTCGGGGGTGTGTGTGGTCCAGGTGGGGGTGGTGCCGGTGACATGGGCGTGGGCGAGTGCGGTGGTGAAGTCGGTGGGTGTGCCGTGGTCGCGGCGCAGGGTGTAGAGGGTGGTGAGGTCGGCGGTGTCCTGGATGGCGGGGGTGAGGACGGGGTGGGGGCTGGTTTCGACGGTGGTGCGGTGGCCGGTGTCGACCAGGTGGGTCAGTGCTTCGTGGAAGAGGACGGGTCGGCGGAGGTTGGCGTACCAGTAGGCGGCGTCGAGTTCCGGGCCCTGGACGGGCAGTCCGGTCACGGTCGAGACCATGGGGATCGTGGCCGGTCGCGGGCGGACGGCGGCGAGAGCGGTGGTGATCTCCCGCTCGTATGCGTCGACCTGGGCGGAGTGGGAGGCGTAGTCGACGTGGATGCGACGCACGCGGGTGCCCTGTGCGGTCAGGACGGCGGTCAGTTCGTCCAGGGCTTCCGGGGTGCCGGAGATGACCGTCGTCGTGGGTGAGTTGTGGGCGGCGATGGTGGCGTCGTGACCTTCGAGCCATTGCTTTACCTGGTGGGCGGGGGCGTTGATGGTGGCCATGCCGCCGTGGCCGGAGAGGTGGCGCATGGCGGTGGAGCGGATGGCGACGATGCGGGCGGCGTCTTGGAGGGTGAGGATGCCGGCGAGGTGGGCGGCGGCTATTTCGCCTTGGGAGTGGCCGATGACGGCGGCGGGTTGGATGCCGTGGGTGATCCAGAGGCGGGCGAGGCTGGTCATGACGGCGAAGAGGGCGGGTTGGACCTTGTCGACCCGTTCCAGCCAGTGGTCGTCGTCGCCGGTGAGGGTGTTGATGAGGGACCAGCCGGTGAGGGGGTCGAGGGCGTCGGCGCAGGCGTCCAGGGAGTGGCGGAAGTCGGGGTCGTCGGCGTAGAGGGCTTGGGCCATGCCGGCCCATTGGGAGCCCTGGCCGGGGAAGACGAAGACGGGTCCGCGGTTGGTGGTGGCGTGTCCGGTGATGACGTGGGGGGCGGGTCGGTCCTCGGCGAGGGCGTGCAGGCCGGTGAGGGCGTGGTCGCGGTCGTCGGCGAGTACGGCCGCGCGGTGGGGGAGTGAGGCCCGGGTGGTGGCCAGGGCGTGAGCCACGGTGGGCAGCGGGAGGTCGGGTTCCGACTCCAGGTGTTCCGCGAGGCGCCCGCCCAGTGCCGCCAGTGCCTCCGGGGAGGCGGCGGAGAGGAGCAGGGGCAACCCGTGAGGAGCTTCTTCGGCCGCGGACTGCTCGGCGTCCTCCGGCTGTTCCAGGATGACGTGCGCGTTCGTGCCGCTGATGCCGAAGGCCGAGACGGCGGCCCGGCGGACTCTCTCCACCTCCGGCCATGCGCGGCTCTGCGTCAGCAGCTCGACCGCGCCGGACGACCAGTCGACGTGCGAGGTCGGCTCGGTGACGTGCAGGGTGCGCGGCAGCAGCCCGTGGTGGAGGGCGAGGACCATCTTGATGACGCCGGCGACGCCCGCGGCGGCCTGGGTGTGGCCGACGTTGGACTTCGCCGAGCCGAGGTACAGCGGATGGGTGCGCTCCTGGCCGTAGGTGGCCAGGAGGGCCTGGGCCTCGATGGGGTCGCCGAGCCGGGTGCCGGTGCCGTGGGCTTCGACGGCGTCGACGTCGGCGGGTACCAGTCCCGCGTCGTCGAGGGCCGTGCGGATCAGGCGGGCCTGGGAGCGGCCGTTGGGTGCGGTGAGGCCGTTGGAGGCGCCGTCCTGGTTGACGGCCGAGCCGCGTACGACGGCGAGGACGGGGTGGCCGTTGCGGCGGGCATCGGACAGCCGCTCCACCAGCAGTGTGCCCACGCCCTCCGACCAGCCGGTGCCGTCCGCCGACTCGTCGAACGCCTTGCAGCGGCCGTCCGCCGACAGTCCCTTCTGCCGGGAGAATTCGAGGAACATGCCCGGCGTCGACATGACGGTGGCGCCGCCCGCCACGGCCAGGTCGCACTCACCGGCCCGCAGCGACTGGACGGCCAAGTGCAGGGCGACCAGCGACGAGGAGCACGCGGTGTCGACGGTCAGGGCCGGGCCTTCGAGACCGAAGACGTACGCCAGCCGCCCGGACGCCACGCTCGCCGCGTGCCCGGTGAGCAGGAAGCCCTCGCTGCCCTGCGCCGGACCGCCGCTCGCCGGGCCGCCCTGGGCCGGAGCGGGGGTGGTGTAGGTGGCGTAGTCCTGTTCGTTCGTGCCCACGAACACGCCCGTGCGGCTGCCGCGCAGCGAACCGGGCTCGATGCCGGCCCGCTCGAACACCTCCCAGGCGGTCTCCAGCAGGAGCCGCTGATGCGGGTCCATCGCCAGCGCCTCGCGCGGCGCGATACCGAAGAGGGCGGCGTCGAACCCGGCGACGTCGTCGAGGAACCCGCCCCGACGGACGTACGAGGTACCGGGGTTGGCCGGATCGGGGTCGTACAGCTCGTCGGTGTTCCAGCCACGGTCGGAGGGGAAGTCGCTGATGGCGTCCCGCTCCTCGGCCAGCAGCCGCCACAGGTCCTCGGGGCCCTGCACGCCCCCGGGGAAGCGGCACGCCATCCCGACGATCACGATCGGGTCGTCGTCCTCCGCCGCCACCGTGCCGCCGTGCGTGACGGAACTCGCCGTCTCCTCCCGCTCGTCCTCCAGGAACGCCGCCAGCTCGGCCGGACTCGGGTGGTCGTACGTCGAGTTGACCAGCACCCGGCGCCCCAGCAGCGCCGAGAGCCGCTTGCACAGCTCCACGCCGGCGAACGAGTCGAACCCGAGATCCTTGAAGGTGGCCTGCGGCGGTACGTCGGCCGCGGAGGCGTGCCCGAGCACCCGCGCGCATTCATTGAGAACGACGTCCAGCACCCGTCCGGCCGACGGCGTACCGGACGGACCCGCGACCTCGTCCTCCTCGCGCGGTGCGGGATCAGTGGGATCGACGGCAGCCGTCGCGAGCGCAGCGACCGCCGCGTCCGTCGTGGTCGCGGCAGTCGGTTTCGGCCAGTAGGAACGGCGCTGGAAGGGATATGTGGGCAGGGCCACCCGCCGGGCCGGAGCGGACAGTTGTGCCGTCCAGGTGGGGGTGCTGCCGGTGACATGGGCGTGGGCGAGTGCGGTGGTGAAGTCGGTCGTTGTGCCGTGGTCGCGGCGCAGGGTGTGGAGAGTGGTGAGGTCGGCGGTGTCCTGGATGGCGGGGGTGAGGACGGGGTGGGGGCTCATCTCGACGGTGGTGCGGTGGCCGGTGTCGACCAGGTGGGTCAGTGCTTCGTGGAAGAGGACGGGTCGGCGGAGGTTGGCGTACCAGTAGGCGGCGTCGAGTTCCGGGCCCTGGACGGGCAGTCCGGTCACGGTCGAGACCATGGGGATCAGCGCCGGACGCGGTGCGACACCGGCCAGGGCGCTGGTGATCTCCTGCTCGTACGCCTCTACCTGGGCGGAGTGGGAGGCGTAGTCGACGTGGATGCGGCGTACGCGGAGGCCGTCGGCCTCCCACCGGGCGGTCAGTTCGTCCAGGGCTTCCGGGGTGCCGGAGATGACGGTGGTGGTGGGTGAGTTGTGGGCGGCGATGGTGGCGTCGTGACCGTCGAGCCATTGCTGTACCTGGTGGGCGGGGGCGTTGATGGTGGCCATGCCGCCGTGGCCGGAGAGGTGGCGCATGGCGGTGGAGCGGGTGGCGACGATGCGGGCGGCGTCTTGGAGGGTGAGGATGCCGGCGAGGTGGGCGGCGGCTATTTCGCCTTGGGAGTGGCCGATGACGGCGGCGGGTTGGATGCCGTGGGTGATCCAGAGGCGGGCGAGGCTGGTCATGACGGCGAAGAGGGCGGGTTGGACCTTGTCGACCCGTTCCAGCCAGTCCGTGTCCGTCCCGGTGAGGGTGTTGATGAGGGACCAGCCGGTGAGGGGGTCGAGGGCGTCGGCGCAGGCGTCCAGGGAGTGGCGGAAGTCGGGGTCGTCGGCGTACAGCGCCTGCGCCATGCCCGCCCACTGCGAGCCCTGGCCCGGGAAGACGAACACCGGGCCGGGTCCGGACGCACCGGTGGCCGTCCCGCTGACCACCTGCGGCGCGTTGACGCCGTCGGCGAGGGCGCGCAGGCCGTTCAGGGCGCTCTCACGACCGTCGGCGACCACGACCGCGCGGTACGGCAGCGACGCCCGTGTCGTGACCAGCGCATGAGCGAACTCGGCGAGCCGCAGACCGGGCTCCGACTCCAGGTGTTCCGCGAGGCGTCCGCCCAGTGCCGCCAGTGCCTTCGCGCTCGCCGCCGAGACGACCAACGGCACCGCCCCATCCGGCTCCGCGCCATCCGTGTCCGGGCGCTCCGGCTCCGTACGGGGTGCCTCCCGCAGGATCGCGTGGGCGTTGGTGCCGCCCACGCCGAACGCCGACACGCCGGCCACGAGTGGCCGGTCGGGGTGGGGCCAGGCGCCCGTGGCCGTCTGGACGCGCAGGCGCAGGTCGTCGAAGGGGATGGCCGGGTTGGGCGTCTCGAAGTTGAGGCTGGCGGGGAGTGTGCGGTGGTGCAGGGCGAGGACGGTCTTCAGCAGGCCCACCGCGCCGGCCGCGCCTTCGAGGTGGCCGACGTTGGTCTTGGCCGAGCCGACCGCCAGCGGGGCCGTCCGGCCGGGTGCCGTGCCCAGCGCGGCGCCGAGCGCGGCGGCCTCGACGGGGTCGCCGACCGGGGTTCCGGTGCCGTGCAGTTCGACGTACTGCACGTCGGCCGCGCGTGCCTGCGCGGCGGTGAGCGCGGCGGTGACGACCTCCCGCTGGGCCTCGGGGTTCGGTACGGCCAGGCCCTCGCCTGCGCCGTCGTGGTTGACGGCGGAGCCGCTGAGCACGCAGTAGACGCGGTCCCCGTCGGCGAGGGCGCGGGACAGCGGTTTGAGGACGACCAGGGCGCCGCCCTCGCCGCGTACGAACCCGTTGGCGCGGGCGTCGAAGGTGTGGCAGCGGTCGTCGGGGGAGAGCGCGCCGAAGCGGTCGGCGGCGGTGGTGCTGTCGGGCACCAGGTTCAGGTGGACGCCGCCCGCCAGGGCGAGCGCCGACTCGCCGCGGCGCAGGGCCTCGGCGGCCAGGTGGACTGCGACCAGTGACGAGGACTGGCCGCAGTCGACCGTCAGACTGGGCCCCCGCAGCCCCAGCGAGTAGGAAAGCCGGTTGGCGATCACACCTCGCTGGACGCCGGTGAAGACGTGCCGCGTGATGCCTTGTGGGCCGCCGCGGCGCAGCAGGGAGGCGTAGTCGTCGGCGATCGCGCCCACGTACACGCCCGCGGGTGTGCCGCTGAGCGAGTCGGGGGCGAGGCCGGCGTCCTCCAGCGCTTCCCAGCCCAGTTCCAGGGCGAGTCGCTGCTGGGGGTCGATGGCCGGCGCCTCGCGGGGCGAGACGCCGAAGAAGGCCGCGTCGAAGCCGTCGACGCGGTCGAGGTAGCCGCCCCGGCGGGGCGCCGGGGCGGCGTCGGTGCCCGCCGGGTGGCGGCCGGGCGGCGGTTCGGCGATCGCGTCGCGGCCGTCGTGCAGCAGCCGCCAGAACGCGGCCGGATCGGGGGCGCCAGGGAGGCGGCAGGCGACGCCGATCACCGCGATCGGCTCGTCACCGCCCGGGTCCGTGTCGGCGCCGGTACCCGTGGGGGTGCCGGTGCCCGTGGCCGCGTCGTGAACCGCACCCATCACGCACATCCCTTTCGCCGTGCCGCCGTACGAGGAACCACCCGGTAACGCAGTGCCGTGAGTGCCGGGGTCTCAGCCGTTGCCGTGCGGCCGGACCGGCAGCTTCTCCAGGCCATGGGTGACCGTGCTGAGCCGCCACCGCAGCTCGTTCGGGTCGCAGGCGAGGGCGAGGTCGGGGAAGCGGTCGAGGAGCATGCTGATGGCGATCTCGGCCTCCAGGCGGGCCAGCGGGGCGCCCATGCAGTAGTGGATGCCGTGCCCGAAGGTCATCTGGCCGCCGATCGGGCGGGTGATGTCGAACAGCTCGGGCTGGTCGAAGCGGCCGGGGTCGCGGTTGGCGGCCATCAGCGACACCATGACCACCTCGCCGACCGGGATGGTGACGTCGCCGAGCGCCACCGGCTCGACCGTGTACCGGAAGGTGGCGAGGTTCACCGGGCCGTCGAAGCGCAGGAACTCCTCCACGGCCTGCGGCAGCAGCGAGCGGTCGCTGCGCAGCTTGTCGAGCTCGCCGGGGTGGGTGAGCAGGGCCAGCACACCGTTGCCGATGAGGTTGACCGCCGTCTCCGTGCCGGCCGAGAACATCAGGTAGATGGTGGCGAGCAGTTCGCCCTCGGTGAGCTTGTCGTCCTCGTCGCGGGCCGCGATCAGCGCGCTGAGCAGGTCCTCGCCGGGGTTCTCGCGCTTGACCCGGATCAGCTTCACCAGGTACTCGCGCATCGCCTGGGTGGCCTCTTCGTAGCCCTCGGGAGCGAGGTCGGACAGCACAGTAGCCGCGTACCGCCCAAAAGCGAGCCGCTCGGCCTCGGGCACGCCGAGGAGCGTGCAGAGCAGCTCCATCGGCACCGGGTAGGCGAGCGCCTCCAGCAGGTCGGTCTCCTCGTGCCGGTCCATCTCGTCGAGCAGCTTGGTGGTCAGCTCCTCCAGCATGGGCCGCATGGCCTCGACCCGGCGGGGGGTGAACGCCTTGTTGACCAGGCGGCGCATCCGGGTGTGGTCCGGCGGGTCGCTGGCCAGCATGTGGCCGACGAGCGCCTCGTCGTACTGCTTCGGGGCGTGGCCCTCCTTGGTCTGCTTGGTCATCAGTTCGTTGAGACCCTTGAAGTTCTTGCTCAGGCCCTGCTCGCCGAGGGCCTGGCGCACCTCGTCGTAGCGGGTCACGATCCACACCAGTGAACCGTTCGGCAGCATCACCTTCACTGCGGGTCCGGCCTCGCGGAGCCGCTTCAGCACCTCGTGGGGAGTCTGCACGAAGCTGACATCCAGTTCCTCGGTCACCTGCTGCATCTCCTGCACGACTGCGCCCTCCTGGCCACGGGTTCGCTTCCCTGCTCCGGGTCCTGCCGGGTTGCTGCGGGGAGCATGTCCCGCCCCCCTTGCCGGGCGCTGGCGGTACGCCTTGCGGAACGCTGAACGGTGCCTTGCGGTGACCTTGCGGGCGGGCATGGCGGCGTAAATGCGTAATGCCATGGCCATGTCATTCCGGTCGGGCGGAATATTCGGATGCCGGGCGGGACCGGGCCACCGGAAAACGTGTCCCGATTCATGCACCGGATATGAACCCGCCATTCGCATTCCCGCAAGTCGCCGGTGCCTTCGGCCTGTCAGCAGGTCAGGCGGGCGAAACGCCTGAACGGCCGACGCCGTACTCATGGGGCGACAAGTGTTCTACGATCGCGCCAGTACCACTGAACGCAGAATTCCGGTGTTCGGGGCCAGTACTGACGCCGATCCGTGTACGGACGACCGCGGCCGAGGAGGTGAACGCAGGCAGGTCTTCCCGCAGTTGGCACCGTGTGCGAACGGTCGGCGTGCGATTGGCCCACCCCCCGCCCCGTGAACGAAGGAAGGGCATGGCTGAACCCTCCGAGCGCGTGACCGTGGAAGAGGCGAGCGTGACGACGCTCGCGCCGAAAGGGGCCGCGCCGGCTCCAGGCCGAAGAGATGAAACACCTCACCCCGCATGGGAGTTGCGCGTCTTCGGCTCGCTCACTCTCCTGCACGAGGGTAACCCGCTGCCCTTGGGACCCTTGCGCCACCGCGCGCTGCTCGGGCTGCTGCTGGTCCGCTTAGGCAACGTTGTCACGGCCGGGCAGCTCGTCGACGAACTCTGGGGCACCCGCCCGCCCCGCCAGCCCGTCGCCACCCTCCAGACCTACGTGTCCCATCTGCGCCGCGCCCTCGCCCGGGCCGAGGAACGGGGCGGCGGCCACGCCCGGCTCCGCTACCGCGCCCCCGGCTACGTCTTCGAGCTCGACCCCGAACTCGTCGACGCCTACCGCTTCGAGCGGCTCCTCGAGCGCGGCCGGCGGCACATCGCCGACCGCCGCTTCGACCGGGCCCGCGACGACCTGACGCGGGCACTCTCCCTCTGGGACGCCCAGCCGTACCACGAACTCGTCTCCTACGGGCCCATCGCGCACGAGAACGAACGCCTCGGACAGCTGCGGCTGACGGCCCTGGAAGCCCAGGCCGACGCCTGTCTGGCGCTCGGCGACGCGGACTGGGTGGTACGGGCGCTGTACCCGGAGGTCCAGCACAATCCCACCCGCGAACGGCTGGTGGGCCACCTGATGACCGGCCTGTACCACCTGGGCCGCCAGGCGGAGGCACTGCGGCTGTACGAGCAGACCCGCCTCCATCTCGCCGAGGAACTGGGCGTGGACCCGGGCGGCGAACTCCAGCGCGTCCACGCGGACATCCTCCGCCAGCGCCTCGACCTGCTCCGGTCACCGGTACGGCTGGTCGGCGGGGGAGCCGGCGAGGAGGGAACGGACGGCGGGGAGCCGCCGACGGGGACGGACGCCCCGGGACGACCGATGGAGCCCCCGGCAGCGGAACCCGTACCGCCGGGCGACATGGACCTTTTGGAGGACACGGACGGCGCCGACCCCGTCGCTTCCGCGGTCGCGCCCGTCGCTTCCGCTCCCGGTACCGGCCTCCGCGCGGCACCCCACGACATCCTGGCCGCCGCGGACCCGATATCCGGCACTGCCCCGGCCGCCCCGGGCGGACTCACCCCCGGCGCCGGCCGCCGCGCCAGGGGCCTGTTCGTGGGGCGGGGCCGCGAGAGCGCCCTGCTCGGCGCGCACGTCCTGGACGCGCTGAACGGCGGCAGCCATCTCACCGCCGTACTGGGGGAGATGGGCGTCGGCAAGACCGAGCTGGTCGAGGAGGTCGCCGCGGACCTCAACGACCTGCTCCAGGAGGTGGTGTGGGGCTGCTGCACCTCGGGGGAGGGCGTACCGGCGTACTGGGTGTGGTCGCAGGTCTTCCGCCAGCTCGCGGTCTCCCGCCCCGAGGCGTTCCGCCGCGCCGAGGCCCGCTTCGGGAGTCTGCTCGCCCCGCTGATGCTCGACCCGGAGGCGGGGCGGCGGTCCCTGACCGCGGAGGACCCGCCGACCCTGGCCCGCTTCCTCATCCAGGACGCGATGTGCGAGACGCTCCTCGCACTGGCCGCCGAGGAACCGCTGGTCGTCGTCCTGGAAGACCTCGACCAGGCCGACGAACGCTCGCTGGAACTCCTCGGGCTGCTGCGCACGCGCCTGCACGGTGAACCGCTCGGCGTCGTCCTCATCGCGGAGGACACCGGAGTCGCCGCGGACTTCATGAAGGGCGGCGCGGTCACCGACATCCTCAGCGACCCCCGCACCCGCACCCTCCGGCTGACCGGCCTCTCGCCCGGCGAGACCGCCGACCTCGTGGGGGTCAGGACGGGCGCCAGGGTGCCGGACGACGTACTGCGCGTCCTGCACGAACGCAGCCGCGGCAACCCGTACTTCCTGCACGAGTTCCTGGCGGGCGTCGGCGACCCGCGGTACCTGCGCGACCGTACGACGACGGAGGCGGCGCTGGTGGACGTGCCGCTCGGGGTGCGGCAGGCGCTGGGCCGGCGGATCGCCGCGCTGCCCGAGGGGGTGGTGGAGGTGCTGCGCTGCTGTGCGGCGCTCGGTGCCCACTTCGACCTGGGGCTGGTCAGGGACGTCGTACCGCCGGACACGGATCCGGAGCCGGCTCTCGAGGCGGCGGCGCGGTGCGGGCTGCTGCGCAAGGAGCCGCGGCCGCCGTTCCGGCTCGCGTTCCGCGAGACGCTGATCCAGGAGGTGCTGCTCGCCGAACTGAGCAGCACGGAGCGGACGCGGCTGCGCGCGAGCGCGCTGCGGGCCGTCCTACAGAAACCGGGCCCGGTCATCACCGAGCGCGACCAGACCCGCCGCCCGCCCCGCCGCACCTCACCGGGGTGCACGGACACCCCGGACACGTGCCGCCCGACCCGCTCGGAGGGCTGGTCCGACCTCGTCAGCACACCCCCGCGCACCGCCTAGAGACCCCCGCCCACCGCCCGGCCTCTCCCGCGCACCGCCTGAGACCCCCGCCCACCGCCCGGCCTCCCCCGCCCATCGCCCGGCCTCTCCCGCCCACCGCCCGGCCTCCCCCTCGCGAGGCGCCCCGCACGGCCGCTCCTCCCTTCCCGCGAGGCGACCGGGCCACCCGTTCGAACCGACCCCACCACCCCCTCGACCCCTCCCGCGACGATCACCAGCCCCCGTGACCTGCCCCGGACGGCCGTCCCCCCACCCCGCGACGCCGTCCCGGCAAGTGAGCCGCAAGCGGTCCCACAAGGACCCGGCAAGGGGGCGGCCGCATGCTCGGCGGTGCGTCGGCACACCAGGCCGTGCCGATCCCCACGGCCCCCCGCGTGCCGCTTCCCCGAGGAGGAGACCCTGGTGACCACCGCGGCCCGGCAGTTCGACACCGCCGACATCTCGTCCATCGACTTCTGGTCGCAGCCCCCGGCGGCGTGGGACGACACCTTCCGCGTCCTGCGCGACGAACGCCCGGTCTCCTGGCACAAGGCACCCGAGGGCAGCCTCCTGCCGACGCCCCCGGACGACGGGTTCTGGGCGGTCGTGCGGCACGCCGACATCGTGGCCGTGAGCAGCCGGCCCGACCTGTTCATCTCCAGCAAGGGCGTGCAGTTCGAGGAGTTGCCCGAGGACATCCTCCAGGCCACCCAGTCCATCGTCGCCATGGACGCGCCCCGCCACCTGAAGGTGCGCAGCCTGGTCACGGCCGCCTTCAGCCCCGCCCGCATGGAGCAGATGCGCGGCTCGATGGAGGCCGAGGTCCGCCGGATCGTCGAGGACTTCGCGACCGCCGGCGAGTGCGACTTCGTCGCCAAGGTGTCGATGCCGATGGCCCGCTGGACGATGACGTACATGCTCGGTCTGGACACCGAGGAGCTCGACCGCTTCACCGAGGCGATCACCATCATGCTGTCCAGCCGCGACGAGGCGGAGAAGTCGGGACGCGAGCGCGGCGACATCGTCAACGAGGTCGTGGGGCTCGTCTCCGGCAAGGCCGTCGAGCTGGCGCAGGCCCGCCGCAAGGAGCCACAGGACGACGTCATGACCGACCTGGTGCAGGCCCGGGTCGACGGCGAAGGTCTGACGGACGCCGAGATCAGCGCCTTCCTGCTGCTGCTGATCGGTGCCGGTTTCGACACCCCGCGCCAGACCATCAGCCACGCGGGCAAGGCCCTGTCCGACTTCCCCGAGCAGCGCGCCTTCCTCACCGCCGACTTCGACGCCCGCGCGGGCAAGGCCATCGACGAACTGCTGCGCTGGTCCACGCCGGTGCTCACGCTGCGCCGCACCGCCGCCCGCGACACCGAGCTGCACGGGCTGCGCATCAGCGCGGGCGACAAGGTGGCCCTGTTCTACCCGTCGGGCAACCGCGACGAGCGGGTCTTCACCGATCCGCACGTGCTGGACCTCGCCCGTACGCCCAACCGGCACATCAGCTTCGGCGGCGGCGGCCCCCACCACTGCCTGGGCAACGTCCTCGCCAAGATGGAGCTGCGCGTCCTGCTGAAGGAACTGCTGCGGGCCGCCCCGGACTTCCACATCGGCGAGCCGGTCCGCGTCACCAGCAACTTCGTCAGCGCCATCACGAGCATGCCGGCGGTGGCCCGTGCCTGAACCGGGCCGCAGGCAGCTACTGGGATACGCGATAGCGGGAGCGGCGGGAGCGAGCGTGGCGGTAACGGCAAGCGGTACGGCACAGGCCGCCGAACCGGCACAGGTCACCGGAGGGACACCGGCCGCCGTCCCCGCGCAGGCCGCCAAAACGGTCGGCGCGCCGATCGTCGTCACCCCCGACGAGGCCCGCTACCCCGACATGACCAGCGGCTACAACAAGCGCTGGATCGGCTCCCCGGACCAGATCCGGGTCATCCGCTCCACCGCCGAGGCGGTCACCGCCGTCCAGGAACTGGTGGACGCCGGCAAGCGCTTCACGGTGCGCAGCGGCGGCGGCTGCTTCGAGAACTTCGTCTACAACCCGGAGATCGAGGCCGTCCTCGACCTGTCCACCCTGGACGAGGTGACGTACGACGAGGAGCGCCGCGCCTTCGCCATCCAGCCCGGCGCGATCCTGATGCACGTCTACGACACCCTGCTGCACCGCTGGGGCGTCACCCTGCCCGCGGGGCTGTGCTACTCGGTCGGCATGGGCGGACATGCGGTCGGTGGCGGATACGGGCTGATGTCACGCCAGTTCGGCCTGGTCGTGGACCACCTGTACGCCGTGGAGGTCGTCGTCGTGGACGCCGAAGGGCGCGCCCGCGCCGTCGTCGCCACCGCCGATCCCGACGACCCGCACCACGACCTGTGGTGGGCGCACACCGGCGGGGGCGGCGGCAACTTCGGCGTCGTCACCCGCTACTGGTTCCGCACCCCCGGCGCCACCGGCGACGACCCGCGCACCCTGCTGCCGCAGCCGCCCTCGCACGTCCTGCTCAATGTCACGGCCATCCCCTGGAGCGCCGTGGACGAGGCCGACTTCGCCCGGCTGCTGCGCAACTACATCGGCTGGCTGAACGAGCACAGCGCCCCCGGCACCCCGGAGACCGCGCTGTCCAGCCTGTTCGGGCTCAACCACGTCGCCACCGGTGTGCTCACCCTCATCACCCAGGTCGACGCGACCGTGGACGGCGCCGAGGACATCCTCGCCGACCACCTCGCCGCGATCGGCGAGGGCACCGCCGACGGCATCCGCCAGGCCCTGACCGCCGCGCCCGCCAAGGCCACCTGGGGCCAGGTCACGCGGTACATCTCCACCTCGAACTACGCGGCCCCCGCCGTCCGCGTCAAGGCCAAGTCGGCCTATCTGAAGGGCAACTTCACCGCCGGGCAGGCGGCCACCATCCACCGCTACCTGACCTCGACGGACTACAGCAACCCGGGCGCCTCGCTGATCATCTTCCCGTACGGCGGGCAGATCGCCACGGTCGCGCCGGACGCCACCGCCATCCCGCAGCGCGACTCGGTCGTCAAGATGCAGTACCAGGCGTGGTGGACCGACCCGGCCCAGGACGACACCCACCTGGCCTGGGTGCGCGGCATGTACAAGGACGTCTACGCCGGTACCGGCGGGGTGCCCGTGCCCGACGGCACCTGGGACGGCTGCTACATCAACTACGCCGACGCCGACCTCGCCGATCCCGCGCACAACGACTCCGGCGTGCCCTGGTCGACCTTCTACTACAAGGACAACTACCCGAGGCTCCAGCGGGTCAAGGCGCAGTGGGACCCCCGCGATGTCTTCCACCACGCGCTGTCCGTCGAGCTCCCCACCGGCGAGTGAGGTATCCATGTCGCTGACCGACGCCGTACTGTCCGGTGCCCCCGCGGACGAACTCGCCCGTGCCGCACTGCCCTCGCACTTCACCGCCGCGCATCTGCGCGTCGAGGACGAGGGCGTCTTCGCCGACGCCACCGACAAGGACGTACGCCGCACCCTGCACGTCGGCGAGGTCCCGATGCCCGAACTCGCCCCGGACGAGGTGCTGGTCGCCGTGATGGCCAGCTCGGTGAACTACAACACCGTCTGGTCGGCGAAGTTCGAGCCGCTGTCCACCTTCCGCTTCCTGCGCCACTACGCCCGGCAGGGCGGCTGGGCGGCCCGGCACGACCAGCCCTTCCATGTGCTCGGCTCCGACGGTTCCGGGGTCGTCGTACGGGTCGGCTCCGGGGTGCGGCGCTGGCGGATCGGCGACCACGTCATCGTCAGCCCCGCCCACGTCGACGACCAGGAGCCGGCCACCCAGACCGACGGCATGCTCAGCGAGGCCCAGCTCGCCTGGGGCTTCGAGACCAACTACGGCGGGCTCGCCCAGTACGCGGTCGCCCGCGCCAGCCAGCTCGTGGCCAAGCCCGCGGTCCTGAGCTGGGAGGAGGCCGCCAGCATCCCCGTGTGCGGCGGCACCGCCTACCGGATGCTCGTCAGCGACCGGGGCGCCCGGATGAAGCAGGGCGACATCGTACTGATCTGGGGTGCCTCCGGCGGGCTCGGCGCGTACGCGGCCCAACTGGTGCGCAACGGCGGCGGGATCGCCGTCGGCGTGGTCGGCTCCGAGCAGAAGGAGGCCATCGCCCGCAAGCTCGGCTGCCACGTGGTGATCAACCGCGAGGAGATCGGCATCGGCGACGACACCGGGGACGATCCCGAGCAGGCCGTCAAGGCGGGCAAACGGCTCGGCGCGGTCATCCGCCGTGAGGTGGGGGAGGACCCGCACATCGCCTTCGAACACGTCGGACGGGCCACCTTCGGCATCTCCGTGTTCGTGGTCCGGCGCGGCGGCGCGGTCGTCACCTGCGGCTCCAGCACCGGCTACCACCACACCTTCGACAACCGCTACCTGTGGATGAAGCTGAAGCGGATCATCGGCAGTCACATCGCCAACCTCCAGGAGATGACCGACTGCGCCCGCCTCTTCGAGCAGGGCAGCATCGCCCCGGTGGTCTCCGAGACGTACCCGCTGGCCGAGGTCGCCGAGGCGACCCGGCTCGTGCAGCTCAACCAGCACATCGGCAAGGTCGGCGTGCTCTGCCTCGCCCCCGCCCCCGGCCTCGGCGTCACCGCGCCCGAACAGCGCGCCCGCATCGGCGAGGACACCCTCACCCCGCTGCGGGAGTTCACCGCTGCCGCAGCGCGCTGACTCCCCCCAGAACCACGCCCGAGAGGCAGGACACGAACATGACCACGGACCCGCCGACCGCCGGCATCGGCATCCTCGCGACCGGCTCCTACCTGCCCGAACGGGTGGTCACCAACGCCGATGTCGTCTCACTGGTCCCGAACACCAGCGAGGAGTGGATCGAGCGCAAGACGAAGATCGTCGAGCGCCGCTTCGCCGCCCCCGACGAGGCCGCCTCCGACCTCGCCGTGCACGCCGCCCGCTCCGCGCTCGACGCGGCCGGTCTCGGCGCCGGCGACATCGACTACCTCATCGTCTCCACCACCACCGGTGACGCGCCCATTCCGGCCACCGCCACCCTCGTACAGCACGCGCTCGGCGCCCACGGCGCGGGCTGCTTCGACGTCAACATCGCCTGCTCGGGCTTCGTCACCTCGCTCGCCCTGGCCCGCGCCCTGATCACCCTGCGGCCCGCCGCCAGGGCCCTCGTCATCGGCACCGACGTCTACTCCCGGTTCATCGACTTCGACGACCGGGCCACCAGCGTGCTGTTCGGCGACGGCGCCGGAGCCGCCGTGGTCGCCGCCGTGGACGACGGCCCCGGCTTCCTCGACCTCGACATGGTCGGCGGCGGCGACGCCCACGACCTCATCGAGATACCCGGCGGCGGCAGCCGCCGTCCCACCTCGCCCGAGACGCTCGCCGAGCGCGGCCACATCCTGCACATGAAGGGCCGCCAGGTCCGCGACTACGTCATGGACAACGTGCCCGGCATCATCGACGCCCTGCTGGAGCGCTGCGACCACAAGGCGGCCGACATCGACCACTTCGTGCCCCACCAGGCCAACGGCATGATGGTCGCCGAACTGGTCGACGCCTGCGGACTGACCGGCGCCGCCACCCACCTGCCGCTGGACCACTCCGGCAACACCGGCAGCGCGTCCGTCGCCATCGCCCTGGACGAGGCCAACCGCTCCGGCGCACTGCGCCCCGGCGACCTCGTACTGCTCGCCGGGTTCGGCGCCGGCATGGCGGTCGCCGCGGGCCTGCTGCGCTGGTCGGCGCCCGCCCTGCGGAGCGCGGCATGAGCGCCCGCCGGATCGGTGTCGTCGGCGGCGGCACCATGGGCGCCGGGATCGCCGCCGAGTGCCTGCGCGCCGGGCTCGGCGTACACGTACTGAGCTCACGGCCGGCCTCCGCCGACCGCGCCCGCGACCGTGTGCTCAGGCTGCTCGACCGGGCGCACGCCAAGGGCCGTATCGACGCGGCGGAACGCGCGGACGCCGAGCGGCGCGCGGTGTTCGGCGCCGACCCCGACGCGCTCGCCGACCGCGACTTCGTCATCGAGGCGGCGCCGGAGGAACGGGACACCAAACTGCGGCTGTTCACCGCGCTCGCCAAGACCGTCGAGGACCCCGCCGCGGTCCTGGCCTCCACCACCTCCTCCTTCTCCATCACCGACCTGGGCAACGCCACCAGCCGCCCCGGCGACGTGATCGGCCTGCACTTCTTCAACCCGGTGCCGACCATGCCGCTGGTGGAGGTGATCCGCTCCACTCACACCACCGACCGCACCGCCCGGCGCGCCGAGACACTCATCACCGAAACACTCGGCAAGCAGATCGTGCGCGCCGAGGACCGCAGCGGCTTCGTCGTCAACGCGCTGCTGATCCCGTACCTCATGGCCGCGGTGCGCATGTACGAGTCCGGGGTCGCCACGGCCGAGGACATCGACCGCGGCATGACCCTCGGCTGCGGGCACCCCATGGGACCGCTCGCCGTCCTCGACCTGATCGGCCTCGACGTCATCGCCGCCGTGGCCCGCAGCATGGAACAGGGCACCGGCGACGCCCGGCACGCCGTACCGCCGCTCCTGGACCGGCTGATCGAGGAGGGGCGCCTCGGCCGCAAGACGGGCCACGGCTTCCACCGCTACGACACCGGCGCCCCGGCGGGCGTGGTGGCCGACCGCGCGCGGGCCTCATGAGCGGCGTCACCGGCGGTGGCAGCCCGCGCGACAGCCTGTGGATCCGCCGCTTCCGGCCCCGCCCCGACGCCCCGGTGCGCCTGGCCTGTCTGCCGCACGCCGGTGGTTCGGCCAGCTTCTTCGCCGGGCTGCCCGCGCTGCTCGGCGACGAGGTGGAGGTGCTGGCGATCCAGTACCCCGGCCGCCAGGACCGCCGCGGCGAGCCGTTCGCGCCGAGCATGGACGCGCTGGCCCGCGACGTGGTGGCCGAGCTGCTGCCGTGGACGGACCGGCCGCTCGCCGTCTTCGGGCACAGCCTCGGCGCGGTCCTCGGCTTCGAGGTGGCCCGCGGACTGCGGAGCGCCGGACGGACGCCGGCCGCCCTGTTCGCCTCGGGCCGCCGCGCCCCTTCGCGGCAGCGCGCCGAACACGCCCACCTGCTGGACGACGACGGTCTGCTGCGCGAGATCCGCGCGCTCAGCGGTACGGACTCGCGTGTCTTCGCAGACGAGGAACTGGTCCGGATGGTGCTGCCGGCGATCCGCGCCGACTACCGCATCGTCGAGAGCCACCGCGCCGCCCCCGGCCCGCCCCTCGACTGCCCGATCACCGTGCTGACCGGCTCCGACGACCCGAAGGTGACCACCGAGGAGGCCGCCGCCTGGCAGGAGCACACCACCTCCGCCTTCGACCTGGTCACCTTCCCGGGCGGCCACTTCTACCTCACCGCGCACACGGTCCAGGTCGCCCGGCAGATCACCACGACCCTGGCCGCCCTGCCGGCCCGGTGACCGGCTCCGTGCCCGCCGGACGACCGCTCAGGTCGAGTCCAGGTCGGCACGGAGCAGATGGTGGTCCGAGTACGGGCTCGGGTGCACCCCGTGTCCGAGGGCGGTGATGCCGCGCAGGAAGACGTAGTCGAACCTGCTGTGCCAGTCGGTGGTCGGCTCGCAGGTGTACGCGGCCGAGGGACGGCACCGCGGATCGGCGTCCATGGCCAGGTTCCACATCCGGTCCAGCTCCGGGGCGTCCGGTACGGCGTTGAAGTCGCCGATGACGATCGCGCGGTCGTGCTCGGCGACGGCCGCCGCGAGGACGCGGGCCTGCCCCGCCCGGACCGACTCCTGGCGCCGCTCGGCGAAGTGGGTGTTGAAGACCCGGACCGGCCGGCCGCCGACCTTCGTGGTGACCGCCATGTAGCCGCGGTCCTCGGAGCCGCCGTCGGGGTACTCCACGGTGACGTGGTCCGTCATCGGTGCCGCCGAGAGGATCGCCTGACCGTAGGCGCCCGGACTCCAGGGCGTGCCCCCGCAGCGGCCCCAGTTGCGGAGCACCGACCCGTACGCGACGTGGTACACCAGCCCGTAGACGCGTCCCAGGTAGTCCCGGATCCGCTCGACGTCCCGCGCGCACGCCTCCTGCACGCCGATGACCTGGGGCGCGTACGTGGCGATCTCCGCCGCCCGGTCGACGTCGCCCGCCCCGCAGGGGTTGCACAGGTTCCACGTCATGACCCGGTTCGGCACGACCTCCCGGGCGGCACCGGCGGGCAGCGACCTGGCGAAGGGCGCCCCGCTCGGCGCGACGGGTCCGGCGAGCAGCATGCACGCCACGATCACGGCGCCCGCCACCAACCGCGCGTCCCTTCCGAGCACCTCGCCCCCTCGCGGCAGATATGGATGACAACCGGCTTTCCTCAGCACGAGGTTAAGCGACGCGGTGAGCGAGGAGGCGAGTCGGGCCGGGGGCGCGCGCCCGCGCACGTCTTCGGGAGCGCGCGCCCTTGTGTGCTCCCCGATGAGATTCGGCCGAAATCGTCGGCCGGGAGCGGCCGGATAACACGCGTGGTGCCGACCGGCCGCTTGGTGCCATCGGGGAGGCGTGAACGGGTGGGGCTGTCTTTGAATCGGTTATTCCGGTTTTTCGTCTCCGAGTTCGTGTGACTCCCGTGGACAATATTCCCGCAGGTGAGCGAAGTTGCCATCCATCCGCACTCGAGAACGGTCGCAGATTCTTCACACACGGCTGTTTAGGCATCCGTGGTGGGGGCACGCGTGGGGGCGGCGATGTGAGGCAGGCCGGTCGCCGTGGTGCTCGTCCCGGGTTCCTCGGCGTCAATGCAAGGCGCTTGGCGGTATACCCTTCGTTCAACTAGTGGGGGTTGCCATCAGTTGACCGGCCGTGAAGACTGTCGCCGAGTTCGACCGGCTCGAAGATGCGCGCAATGTGTAACGCCCGCCACTGTCCAGTGGGTACGCGCATCGCGTGTTTGCGATTGGGGCGTCCGGACCGCAGCTCAGGTCCGGACATGAATAAGGGTTCAGAGAAGTCGCCGCGCAACGGCTGTGCGGTACGTTTACTGGGGGATGTGTGATGTCGGTTCGGCGCACACAACGATTACCGCTGATTTCTGTTGCTCGGGCGCGACGCCGATTCGGCCGGCGGCGGAAATGCTGACGTGGTCGGCGGATATCGGAGACGCGCCGCCGACGACCGTTCACAGGGGCCGGTAACCCGTCCGGGAGCGGGAATTCCCGCTGGACTCCGACATGACTCCGCCTGGGCTCTCCCGGGCCCCTTCCATGAGGTGCACGGCCTTTTCCGGGGTGCGCCGAATACGGGGCCACGGAGCCGCGGCCGAGTGATTGCGCCGGTTCCGCGCTGGTCCACGGCCCCGCGGACACCCGGTGCCCGCCGGCGGCGCGGGAGCGTCGATCGCGGCCCGGCCGCCCGGGCTGGAAGCCCACCATCCGTACGTCGTCCGTACTTTCGCTGTGCACGCGTTCCGCGCGAAGGAGAATCGGTGACCGGCAACACATTCGCACAGGATCACTTACCCTTTGAGACGCTGGTCGACCGGTGGCAGTCCTTGAGCGCATCCGGTCCTGTCCGCTACGACGAGCGGCAGGGCGCTTGGCAGGTGACGGACCACCGGACGGTGTCCGCCATTCTCGCGGACCCGGGCACGTACTCCTCGGACTTCTCATCCATCGCCCCGGCCCAGGAAGACTTCGCCGCCTTCCGGCAGGGCAATTTCGTCGGTATGGACCCGCCGGAGCACCGAAAACTCCGCGCCCTGGTGAGCCAGGCATTCACCCCCCGAGTGGTGAGCTCTCTCGAACCGCGTATCGAAGCGATATGTGCCCGATTACTCGACGACGTCGCCGACCGCGACCGGTTCGATCTGGTCGACTCGCTGGCCTATCCGCTGCCCATCATCGTCATTGCCGAACTTCTCGGCGTACCGGCCGACGATTACGGGCTGTTCCAGGAGTGGGCGAGCATCCTGTTCAGTGGTGACGCTCTCGGCGAGGCGCCCAGCATGGACGATCTGGAACGCGCGCTGGCCGTCATCGCCCCCACCGTGCGGGAGATGAACGGCTATTTCCTGGACCATATCCGGCGCAGACGCGCATCCCCGGGTGAGGACCTGACGAGCAGACTGCTGGCCGCCGAGGTGGACGGTGTCCGCCTGGCCGATCAGGAGATGGTCGGATTCGTGGCCCTGCTGCTGGTCGCCGGACACATCACCACCACGGCCCTGCTGGGCAACGCCGTCGTCACCTTCGACCGGCTCCCCGCAACGCTCCAGCGGCTGCGCGAGGACGTGAGCCGGCTGCCGAGGGCGATCGAAGAAGTACTGCGCTGGCTGCCGCCCTTCGCCGAGCTCGGCCGGCGCACCACCCGGCCCGTGCTGCTCGGCGACCGGGAACTGCCCGCCGAGACCCTGGTGGTAGCCCACCTGGGCGCCGCGAACCGCGACCCCGCCCACTTCGAGGCGCCGCACGTCTTCGATCCGGACCGTCACCCGAACCCCCACCTGACCTTCGGCCACGGCATCCACTTCTGCTTCGGCGCCCCGCTCGCCCGGATGGAGGCCCGGATCGCCCTCCGCATGCTGCTCGAACGCTTCTCCGACCTCGCTGTCCCCGCTTACAGCGACGTCACCTTCCAGAACCCCTCGGTCATCGTCGGCGTACGCCACCTACCGGTCGAGGTCACGCGGCACTAGCAACGGCCGGCCGCGGCCACTGGCACGAGCACGTCGCAGCACCCGCACAGCAGCACCGCACAGAAGAACCCGTACCGGAGCACCCGCACCACAGCACTCGCACCACAGCACCCCCACAACAGCACCCGTACGGAGCACGTCGCAGCACCCGCACCGGCACGCGGGCCGTACCGCTTCTCCCCAAGCGGCCCGCGTGCCACGTCCATGAGTCTCAGCATCTGGAGTCCCCACCTCATGCCGTACCCCACCGCCGCATCCGTCGCCGACCCGCGACCGTCCCTGTTGCGTCAGGCACTGCAGGACCGCCTCGACACCCTCGCGCACACCCACCGGGTGCCCGGCGCCCAACTGGCCGTCGACATCCAGACGGAGGTCCTCAGCGTGTGCACCGGCACGTCCGACGCCGTCGGGGGCCACCCGTTCACGGCCGAAACCGCCGTGCCCCTGGGCAGCGTCACCAAGACGTACACCGCCGCCACCGTCATGCTCCTGGTCGACGACGAGGACCTGGACCTCGACGAGCCCGTCTCCGGCATCCTCCCCGAGTTCGAGGACTTACCCAAGGTGACGGTGCGTCACCTCCTCGCCCACACGGCCGGCCTGCCCGCCGGCCTCGACTCGGACAGCGCGACGGGCACCACCGCCCCCCGCTACCTGTCCCGGGTCTGCACCGACGCCGACGCGCTGTTCCCGCCCGGCACGGACTTCTCCTACTCCAACGCCGGTTACGTGGCGGCAGGCCGGCTGATCTCCACCGTGACGGGCATGAGCTGGCACGACGCCGTCCGCACCCTGCTGCTGGAACCCCTCGGCATCGTGCCGTCCTTCCTCGGCGACACGGCGGACGCCCGCCCGGTCGCCCGCGGACACGCCCTGAACAAGGCCACGGGCGCCATGCGCCCGGCCCACCAGAACCTGGCCCCCGTCGAGGCCCCGGCCGGCGCCCTGCTCGGCAGCGCCGACGACCTGATCGCACTGGGCCGGGCCCTCATCGGCCGGACCGCCGTACTCCCGGCCGCCGCGGCCGCGCAGATGCGGCGCGCCGAGCCAGGCGCCGAACCCGGCGCCCTGGCGGACGGCTGGGGCCTGGGAGCGGCCCTGTTCCAGCAGGACGACGTGTGGTGGTACGGCCACGACGGGAACGCGCAGGGCACGTCCTGCCATCTGCGCGCCGAGCCGCACAGCGGTGTGGTGGTCGCCTTCACCGGCAACTCCGGCGGCGCCACCGCCCTGTGGCGGGACCTCGCCGACGACCTCACCGCGCTCACCGGCCTGCGCGTGCCCACCTCCCGCGCAGCGCTCGGCCGCGGCGGCCCCGTCGCCCTGCCCGAGTGCCTGGGCGTCTACCGCAACGGGGCCAGTGAGTACCGGATCGTCCCCGACGCGAACGGCATGCCCGCGCTGTCCATCGACGGTGACCTGCCGCTGCCCCTGCGCTGCCATCCGGACCTGACCTGCGACCTGGTCGATCCGGACACCGGACGCACGGAACCGGGGGGACGCTTCCACCGCGATCCCGCCGACGGGACCGTCGACCGCGTGCAGATCTCGGGCCGCACGGCCCGCCGCGTCCGCACCGTCTGAGCGCGAGCCCTTCCACCGCGCGGCTCTGCCGCGCGGCCCGCCGCGTCCGCGCGCCCTTCCGCGTCCGCGTGCCTTCCAGCATCAGCACCTTTTTCTGAAGGACCTCCCATGACGGACCTGCACAACGAGCCCGCCGCGACCATCCGTCCGGCGCGGGACGACGGCGGCGACGCCGCCGGAGGCGGGGCGGCGGCCGCGGTGCCGCGACTGCCGCTCGGCGACCTGTTCGGGGCGTGGGTGGCACGCACGCCCGACGCGCCGGCGGTGACCGACGGCCGGCGGACCTGGTCCTACCGGGAGCTGGCGGACCGCACGGAGCGCCTGGCCGCCGCGCTCGTACGGCGCGGGGCCGGGCCGGACCGGACGGTGGCGCTCGTCCTGCCCCGCTCCCTGGAGCTGATCGCCGCCGAGCTGGCGGTGGCCAGGGCCGGTGCCGCCTTCCTGCCCGTGGACCCGCAGTACCCCGCCGAGCGGCGGGCGCTGATGCTGACGGACGCGTCCCCGGCCGTCGTCCTTGACGACCTGGCGCACGTACGGGGCTTACTGGATGCGGATGCGGATGCGGATGCGGATGCGGATGCGGATGCGGATGCCGGTGCCGAGGCTGACGCCGGGGCCGACGCCGTCGACCGGCCGCGCGTCAAGTGCGATCACGCCGCGTACGTCATCTACACCTCCGGGTCCACCGGCACGCCCAAGGGTGTCACCGTCACCCACCGGGGCATCGCCGGCTTCACCGCGGGCGCCGTGGAGCAGTACGCGGTGGGCCCCGGGGACCGGGTGCTCCAGTTCTCCTCGCCCAGCTTCGACGCCTCCGTACTGGAGCTGTTCATCTCCGTCCTGACCGGCGCCACCCTGGTCGTCCCGCCCCACGGCCCCTGGCTGGGCGAGGAACTGGCCGCGGTCCTGGACGAGCACCGGATCACCCACGCCCTGATCCCGCCGGCCGCCCTCGCCACCCTGCCCGCCCCGACGCGCGAACACCCCTGCCCGCTGCGCACCCTGATCGTGGGCGCCGAGGCGTGCTCGGCCGAGCTCGTCGACCGCTGGGCGCCGGGACGCCGGATGATCAACTCGTACGGGCCCACCGAGGCGACCATCGTGGCCTCCTGGACCGGGCCGCTGACCGCGGGCGGCGGCACCCCCGCCATCGGCGCCGCGCTGCCCGGCACCCGGTCGCACGTGCTCGACGCGGCCATGCGGCCGGTGCCGCCGGGCGCCGACGGCGAGCTCTACGTCGGCGGCGACGGCGTGGCCCGCGGCTATCTCAACCGCCCCGGCCTGACCGCCGGGCGCTTCGTCGCCGACCCCTTCGGACCGCCCGGCGCCCGCCTCTACCGCACGGGCGACCGGGCCCGCTGGAACGCCGACGGCGAACTGGAGTACCTGGGCCGGGTCGACCGGCAGGTCAAGGTGCGCGGCTTCCGCATCGAGCCCGGCGAGATCGAGACGGTGCTGCGGCGCCACAGCGGTGTCCGGGACGCCGTGGTCGTGGTGCGCGAGGACGAGCCCGGACGGCGGCAGCTCGTCGGCTACGTCACCCCCGACGACCCGGAACAGCCGCCTGGGACAACCGAGTTGCGTACCTCCGTGGCCGCCGTGCTGCCCGCGCACATGGTGCCCTCCGCGCTGGTCGTGCTGGCCGCGCTGCCGCTCACCCCGCAGCACAAGATCGACCGCGACGCCCTGCCCGCACCGGCCCGTACGGCCGCCCAGGGGCAGGTGGCGCCGCGCACCCCCGAGGAGCGGGTGCTCGCCGACGTGCTGGCGGACGTCCTGGGCGCCGGGACCGTCGGCGTGCTGGACGACTTCTTCGACCTGGGCGGCGACTCGATCCTCGCCGCCCGCGCCCTGTCCCGGATCCGCGAGGACCTGGGCGTCCGGCTGTCGATCCGGGACGTGTTCACCGCGCGTACCGTCGCAGCCCTGGCCCGGCTGCTCGGCGACCCGTCCGCGGCGGCGCCCGAGGAGCCGATCCCGGCCGTCCCGCGCGACCGGCCGCTGCCGCTGTCCAGCGCCCAGCGGCGCCTGTGGTTCCTCGACGACCTCACCCAGGGCGGCACCGAGTACAACACCGGCGTGGCGCTGCGGCTGCGCGGCGAGCTGGACCCCGCGGCGCTGCGCCGCGCCCTGGACCGGCTCGCCGCCCGCCACGACTCCCTGCGCACCACCTTCGCCACCGAGGCGGGCCAGGGGGTGCAGCACGTCCACGCCCACGGCGAACTGCCGCTGCGCACCGCCGAGGTGGCCCACCTGCCCGGGGCCGATCGCGAGGAGGCCGTGGAGCGGCTGCTCACCGATGAGCTGGGCCGCCCCTTCGACCTGGCGACGGGCCCGCTCACCCGCGCCCTGCTCGTCCGCCGCGCCGCCGACGACCATGTGCTGCTCCTCGCCCAGCACCACATCGTCACCGACGGCTGGTCGGTGGGCATCCTGACCCGCGACCTGGCGGCGCTGTACCGCGCCGAGGCGTCCGGCACGGCGGACGGCCTGCCCGCGCCCGGCGTGCAGTACCCCGACTTCGCCGTGTGGGAGCGGAGGCAGCGCACCGGCGACGGCGACGCCGCCGACCTCGCCTACTGGAAACGGCACCTGGCCGGTCTGCCGCAACTGGAGCTGCCCACCGACCGGCCCCGGCCCGCGGTGCGCACCACCACCGGCGCGGCGCACCGCCACGACCTCCCCGCGGACCTGGTCGCACGGCTGCGGCACCTGGCGGCGGGCCGCGGCACGACCGTCTTCACGCTGCTCGCCGGGGCGGCGGCCGTGCTGTTCTCCCGGTACTCGGGTCAGCGCGACATCGTCTTCGGCACCGTCACCAACGGGCGCGGACGCCGGGAACTGGAGGACGTGACCGGGTTCTTCGCCAACACGGTCGTGCTGCGCGGCGAGGTCGACGACACCGTGACCGTCGACCGGTTCGTGGAGACCGTGCGGGCCACCGTCCTGGACGCCTTCGCGCACGACGGGGTGCCGTTCGACCGGGTGGTGGAGGAGCTGGCCCCGCCCCGGGACCCGAGCCGCACCCCGCTGGTGCAGGTGCTCGTGGTGCAGCAGACCGCCCTGACCCACCCGGCGCGGGCCGGCGGGGTACGCGTCGAGGAGCACCCGCTGCCCCGCCCGGCCGCCCGCTTCGACCTGGTCCTGGAGTTCGCGCCGCTGGACGGCGGCGGCTGCGCGCTGACGGCCGAGTACAACGCCGATCTGTTCGCGGCGGCGACCGTCGAGCGGATGTGCCGCCATCTGCACCGGCTCCTCGAAGGCATGGCGGACGGACCGCACCGCACCGTGGGCGAGCTGCCCCTGCTGTCGGCGGACGAACGGCGCACCCTGCTGGAGACCTGGAACCAGCGCTCGGCGGACGTCGCCCCCGAGGAGCGGGCGACCACCCTGCCCGCCCTGTTCGAGGCGCAGGCCGCACGCACCCCCGACCGGACCGCCGTGACCTGCGGACCCGACCGCCTGGACTACGCCGAGGTCAACCGCCGCGCCAACCACCTCGCCCGGCTGCTCGCCGCCCGCGGCGCCGGACCCGAGACCCTGGTCGCCCTGTGCCTGCCGCGCACCGCCGAGCTGCTGCCCGTGCTGTGGGCCGTGCTGAAGTCCGGCGCGGGCTATCTCCCGGTCGACCCCGCCTACCCGGTCGACCGCATCCGCTTCCTGCTCGCCGACGCCGCCCCCGCCCTCGTCCTGGCCACCCGCGAGACCGCCGCGGCGCTGCCCGACGACTGCGCGCCGCTGATCCTGCCGGACGCCCGCGCGGAGGACGCCGCTACCGACGCCCTCATCACCACCGACGCCCCCATCACCACCGACGACCGCAGCACCGCCGACGCCCCCATCACCACCGACGTCCGCAGCACCGCCGACGGCCCCGTCACCGCCGACGTTCGCAGCACCGCCGACGGCCCCGTCACCGCCGACGTTCGCAGCACCGCCGACGGCCCCGTCACCGCCGACGTCCGCAGCACCGCCGACGGCCCCGTCACCACCGACGTCCGCAGCACCGCCGACGGCCCCGTCCCCGGCGTCGGGGACGTCACCGGCGTGGACGCGGACCGCAGCACCGCCGACGCGGATCTCGCCGACGTGGACCTCACCGACGCCGACCGGACCCGGCCGCTCGACCCCGACCACCCCGCGTACGTCATCTACACCTCGGGCTCGACCGGCCGGCCCAAGGGCGTCGTGATCACCCACCGCAGTGTCGCGGCGCTCGCCGCGTGGGCGGGCCGCAGCTTCGGCTCCGAGCGGCTGGCGCACGTCGTCGCCTCCACCTCCCTGAACTTCGACGTCTCCGTCTTCGAGATGCTCTGCCCGCTGCTCGTCGGCGGCAGCGTCGAGGTGGTCGCCGACCTCCCGGCCCTCGCCGACACCGCGGGGCCCCGGCACGCCGGACTGGTCAGCGGGGTCCCCTCGGTGGTCTCCCGGATGCTCACCACGGGCGGCACGCCCGTCGAGGCGGACACCGTCGTCCTCGCGGGCGAGGCGCTGCCCGCGCAGACCGTGCGCGACCTGCGGCGGGCCATGCCGTTCAGCGAGGTCGCCAACATCTACGGCCCCACCGAGGCCACCGTCTACGCCACCGCGTGGTTCGCCGACGCCGCCGACGACACCGAACCCGACCAGGCCCCGCCGATCGGCAGGCCGGTGGCCCGTACCCGCGCCTACGTCCTGGACCGCATGCTGCGCCCCCAGCCGCCGGGCGTGACGGGCGAGCTGTACCTCGGCGGCGGCGGCCTGGCCCGCGGCTACCTCAGGCGTCCCGGACTGACCGCCGCCCGGTTCGTCGCCGACCCCTACGGGGCGCCCGGCGACCGCATGTACCGCACCGGCGACCTGGTGCGCTGGACCTCCGACGGCCAACTCGCCTACCTCGGCCGCATCGACCAGCAGGTGAAGGTGCGCGGCTTCCGCATCGAGCTGGGCGAGGTGGAGGAGGCGCTGCGCGGTCACCCGGGCGTGACCGAGGCGGCGGCCACCGTCCAGGACAGTGACGGCCACCGCCGTCTGGTCGGCTACGTCGTCCCCGCACCGGACGCGCGCGTCGAACCGGAGGAGGTGCGCCGGTCCCTCGGCCGCACCCTGCCCGACTACATGGTGCCGACGGCCGTCGTGGTCCTGGCCGCCCTGCCCCTCAACCCCAACGGCAAGCTGGACCGCGCCCGCCTGCCCGACCCGGCCCCGGTGCACAGCGGCACGCACTCCGTGGCGCCGCGTACGCCCACCGAGCGCACCCTCGCCGCGATCTGGGCGGACATCCTGCGGGTGGACCGCGTCGGCGTGGACGACAACTTCTTCGCCCTCGGCGGCGACTCCATCCTCTCCCTCCAGGTGGTGTCCCAGGCCCGGCAGGCGGGCCTCACGGTGACCTCGCGGGACGTCTACCAGCACCAGACGGTCGCCGCACTCGCCCGCTGCGCCGACGCGGCCGGCGCCCGGCGGCCCGCCGCCGCCCCGGCCCCCGTACCGGCCACCGGGCCCGCCCCGCTGACCCCCATCCAGGACTGGCTGTTCACCGGCGACCCCGGCCACGCGGGCCGCTTCGCGCAGACCCTGTCCGTGCGCCTCCCCGACTCCGTCGACCCGGTGGCGCTGGAGGACGCCCTCAACGACCTCGTCACCCACCACGACGCCCTGCGCTCCCGCTTCGTGTCGGACACCGATACCGATACCGGCGCCGACGGATCGCCCGTCCGCTGGCACATCGACGACCGGGCGCCCCGCCTGCGCCTGGCCCGCCACCCGGGCCCGGACACCGACCTCCCGCACCTCGGCGCCTTCGACCTGCGGCACGGCCCGCTGCTGCGCGCCGTCCTGCACGACCCGGGCACGGGCCGCTCTCCCGTCCTGCACCTGGCCGTGCACCACCTGGTGGTCGACGGCGTCTCCTGGCGCGTCCTCCTCGAAGACCTCGACCGCGCCTACCGCGCCCGCCGCGAGGGCCGGGACGCGAGCACGGCCCTGCCCCCGAAGTCCGCGCCGCTGCGGCAGTGGGCCCGGCGGCTGTCCGCCCACGCGGCCGACGGCGGCTTCGACGACGAGATCGCGTACTGGACCGGGGCCGTCGCGGACGCCGCGACGACCCTGCCCACCGACTCGGCGGGCGGCAACACCTACGCCTCCGAACGCTCGGTCACCGTCCGCCTCACCCCCGAGGACACCGCCGTCCTGCTGCGCACCCTGCCGGACACCTACCGCACACAGGTCAACGACGTGCTGCTCAGCGCGCTCGGCCGGGTGCTGTGCGCATGGACCGGGCACGAACGGGTCCTCGTGGACGTCGAGGGACACGGCCGCGAGGAGCTCTTCGCCGACCTCGACACCAGCCGCACCGTCGGCTGGTTCACCACCCGCCACCCCGTCGCGCTCGCCGTACCGCCCGAGGCCGGCTGGGACACCGTGCTCAAGCAGGTCAAGGAGCAGCTGCGGACGGTGCCCCGGCACGGCATCGGCCACGACGCGCTGCGCCACCTGGTCCGCCCGAGGCCGCTGCCCGAGACCCCGTCGCCACACATCAGCTTCAACTACCTGGGCCGCTTCGGCCTCGCGGACACCGCCGGGGACCTGTACGAGGAGCTGGTCCGCCCGCTGGAACTGGACGCCGACCCCTCGGCCGTACGCCCGCACGCCCTGGAGGTCGTCGGCCGGCTCGATGGCGACGCCCTGGAGTTCACCTGGTTCCACTCCGCCGGCCTGCACCGGCACGAGACCGTCGCCGGTCTTGCCGCGCGGTTCGCCGACGCGCTGGCCGGACTCGCCCGGCACGCCGCCCGCCCCGGCAGCGCGGGCCGCACCCCGTCCGACTTCCCGCTGGCCGCCCTCGACCAGGCGGCCGTGGACCGCATTGTGGGGGAGGACCCCGGCGCGGTGGAGGACATTCACCCGCTCACCCCCACCCAGGCCGGCATGCTCTTCCACCGGCTCTCCCAGGACGACCGCGGCGTCTACTTCCAGCAGCTCACCTTCGACCTGGACGGCGTGCCCGAGCCGGCCGCGCTTGCGGCGGCCTGGCAGCGCGTCACGGACCGCACCCCCGTACTGCGCGGCCGCGTCGTCTGGCAGGACGTACCCGAACCGCTGCTGGTCGTCGAGCGCCGTGCCGCCGTGCCCGTCACCCACCTCGACTGGCGCGGCCTGGACGAGCGGGAGCGGCACGACCGGCTGCGCGAACTCCTCGACCGGGACCGCGAGCAGGGCATCGACCTGGCCCGCGCCCCGCTCCAGCGGCTGGTCCTCGCCAGGACCTCCGACACCGGCGTCCGGGTGGTGTGGTCCTTCCACCACCTGGTCCTGGACGGCTGGAGCCTGTTCCAGGTGCTCTCCGACGTCTTCACCAGCCACAGCACGGCCGGGCGCGAACCCCTGCCCGAGCGGCGCCCGTTCCGCGACTACGTGGCCTGGCTCGGCGAACGCGACCGGGCCGAGGCCGAACGGCACTGGCGGCGCCGCCTGTCCGGCCTCACCGAGGCCACCGCGCTGCCCTACGACCGCGAGCCGCGCGAGAGCCACCGCGCCGAGTCCACGGGCGCGGTCCGCGTCAGCGTCCCCGAGACCACCAGCCGGGCCCTGGCGGAGCTGGCCAAACAGGCGGGACTGACCCTCAACACCCTCGTGCAGGGCGCCTGGGCGGTGCTGCTGGGCCGGCAGGCCCGCAGGGACGACGTGGTGTTCGGCACGACCGTCTCCGGGCGGCCCCCCGAGCTGCCGGGGGCCGACAGCATGACCGGCCTGTTCATCACGACCCTGCCCGCCCGGGTCACGGTGCCGCACGAGAAGCCCCTGCTCGACTGGTTGCGCGAACTCCAGCAGGACCAGAGCGAGGACCGCCGCTTCGACCACGTACCGCTCAACCGGATGACGCAGTTCACCGAACTGCCCGAACGGGCCGCCCTGTTCGACTCCCTCGTCGTCTTCGAGAACTACCCGGTCGACGACGGCCTCGCCGCCGCCCACGGGCTGCGGCTCAGCGGCCTGGACGGCGTCGAGACCACCAACTACCCACTCAGCCTCGTCGCCTACCCGGGCGCCGAACTGGGTCTGCGCCTGGGCTACGACCCGGAGCTGTTCGACGCCGACACCGTCGAGCGTCTGGCCGAGTACCTCACCGTCCTGCTCGACGGCATGGCCGCACACCCCGAACGCCCGCCCGCGCGGCTGCCGCTGCTCACGCCCGCCCGCCGCCGGCAGGTGGTCGAGGAGTGGAACGACACCGCGACCGAGCTGCCCGAGGCCACCGTCGCCGAGCTGTTCGCCGCGCAGGTGCGGCGCACCCCGGACGCGGTGGCCCTGGAGGCGGGGCAGCGGCGGCTCAGCTACCGGGAGCTCGACGCCCGCGCCGCGGAACTGGCCGCCCGGCTGGCCCCGTACGGCGTGGCGCCGGAGACCCCGGTGGGCGTGCTCATGGACCGCTCGGCCGATCTCGTCGTCGTGCAGCTCGCTCTCGTCCGCACCGGCGGCGTGTTCGTCCCGCTGGACGGCCGGGCACCGCGCGAGCGGCTGCGCCGGACGCTCGCCGAGGCGGACGCGCGGCTCCTGCTCACCGACGCGGGCCGGGAACCGGCGGCGCGGGAGCTGCTGCCGGAGGGCACCGTGCTGCGGGCGGACGACGGGGGAACGCGGGACGCGGACGGCAGGCGCACGCCGGACGCGACGGGCGGGCGTACGCCTGACGCGGACGGCGAGCGCACGCCGGACGCGGACGGCAGGCGAACGCCGGACGCGATGGACGGGCGCACGCATGATGCGGCGGACGGGCGCGCGCCTGACACGGACGGCAGGCGCACGCCGGACGCGACGGGCGGGCGTGCGCCGGACTCGGATGGCAGGCGCACGCCGGACGCGGATGGCAGGCGCACGCCGGACGCGATGGACGGGCGCACGCATGATGCGGCGGACGGGCGCACGTATGACGAGGACGGTGGGCGCACGCCTGACGAGGACGGTGGGCGCACGTCCGGGGAGGGTGGCGGGTACGCGCCGTCCCCGTCCGGCGGGACCGCCGTCCCGCCCCCGCCGCACCTCGACCACGTCCAGTACCTGATGTTCACCTCCGGCTCCACCGGTACGCCCAAGGGTGTCGCCGTGCGCCAGCGGGACGTCGCCGCGCTCGCCCTCGACCGCGCCTTCGCCGGGCACGACCGGGTGCTGGTGCACTCCCCGCACGCCTTCGACGCGGCCACCTACGAGCTGTGGGTGCCGCTGCTGCGCGGCGGCACGGCCGTCCTCGCGCCGCCCGGCGACGTGGACGCCGCCGTCGTGCGCCGCGCGATCGGCGAGCAGGGGGTGTGCTGCCTGTGGCTGACCGCGGGCCTGTTCCGGCTGCTCGCCCAGGAGGACCCGGCCTGTCTGCGCGGCGCCCGGGAGGTGTGGACCGGCGGCGAGGCCGTACCGGGTGCGGTCGTGGGCCGGGTCCTGGCCGCCTGCCCCGGCCTGACCGTCGTCGACGGCTACGGCCCGACCGAGACCACCACCTTCGCCACCCGGCGCTTCTTCCGCGCCGGTGACCAGCTGCCCGCCGTACTGCCCATCGGCCGCCCGCTCGACAACACCCGCGTGTACGTCCTCGACGGCGCCCTCCAGCCCCAACCGCCAGGCTTACCGGGCGAGTTGTACGTCGCGGGCGCCGGGGTGGCCCGCGGTTACGCCGGACGGCCCGGCGCGACCGCCGCCCGCTACCTCGCCGATCCGTTCGGCCCGCCCGGCGGACGCATGTACCGCACCGGCGACATCGTGCGCTGGAGCCCCGGGGGCGAACTGCACTTCGTGGGGCGCGCGGACGATCAGATCAAGATCCGCGGGTTCCGGGTCGAACTCACCGAGATCGAGGCCCGGCTCACCGCGCACCCGGCCGTCGCCGAGGCCGTCGTCTCCGCGTACGAGCACGGCGGACGCAAGCGCCTGGCCGCGCACCTCGTGCCCGCCCCGGGCGACGGCGTACCGTCCGCCACCGCGCTGCGCGCCCACGTCGCGGCCGAACTGCCCGACTACATGGTGCCCGCCGCCTTCGTCACCCTGGCGGAGCTGCCCCTGACCGGCAACGGCAAGGTGGACCGGCGGCGGCTGCCCGCACCCGACTGGTCGGCCGCCGGGGACACCGCCTACCGGGCACCGGGCACGGACGCCGAGCAGGTCCTCGCCGCGATCTGGGCGGAACTGCTCGGCGTCGAACGGGTCGGCGCCGACGACAACTTCTTCATGCTGGGCGGCGACTCGATCCTCTCCATCCAGGTCGTCTCCCGCGCCCGCGCCGCCGGGCTCGCGCTCACCCCGCGCGACCTCTTCCGGCACCCGACGATCGCCGCCCTGGCCGCCGCGGCGGCCGCGGGCACCGCCGCGCCCGTCGCCGGGACCGGCCCGGTCAGCGGCGAGGTCGCGCTCACCCCGATCCAGCACTGGTTCCTCGACCCCGGGCCCGAGCGGCCCGAGTTCTTCAACCAGTCGGTGGTGGTGGAGACGCCCGGGGACGTCGACGCGGACGCGCTGCGGCACGCCCTGCGCGCCGTGTACGCCCACCACGACGCCCTGCGCTGCCGCTTCGTGTGCTCGGCCGACGGCTCCTGGCGCCAGGAGTGCCCGGCGGCGGGGGAGGAGGCACCGGAGCTGCTGGCGGTCCACGACCTGAGCGGGCTCGACGCGGCGGCGGCCGGGGCGACCGAGGCCCGGGTCACGGGCGAGGCGCACGCCGCCTTCCGGCCGGCGAGCGGACCGCTGCTGACGGCCCGCCTGTTCACGGGCGACGGTGCCGGCCGGCTGTTCCTCGCCGCCCACCACCTGGCCGTCGACGGCGTCTCCTGGCGGATCCTCCTGGAGGACCTGGAGACCGCCTACCGGCAGGCCCGCGCCGGTGAACCGGCGCGCCTGCCCGAGCGGACCACCTCCGTGCAGGAGTGGACGCGCCGGCTGCGCGCGCACACCGACGGGGGCGGCTTCGACGGGCAGCGCGCGCACTGGGCCACGGTGGCCGGGCACTGCGCCGCACCGCTGCCGGTGGACCACGACGGCTCCAACACCATGGCCGACGTGCGCGCCGTGACCGTACGCCTGGACCGGCGGCGCACCGCCGACCTGCTGCGCAAGGTCCCCGGCGTCTACCGCACCCGCATCGACGACGTCCTGCTGACCGCGCTCGGCCGGGTGCTCGCCGACTGGACCGGGCGGCGCGCCGTCGCCGTAGGGCTGGAGGGGCACGGCCGCGAGGACCAGCTCTTCGAGGACGTCGACCTGTCCCGTACGGTCGGCTGGTTCACCAGTCTGTTCCCCGTCGCCCTCGAGCTGCCGGACGGGGACTGGGGCGCCGCCCTGAAGTCCGTCAAGGAGCAGCTCAGGTCCGTTCCCGGACGGGGCATCGGCCACGGCGCCCTGCGCCATCTGGCCCGCGACGAGCGGCTGGCGGAGGCGCCGATGCCGGGCGTGAGCTTCAACTACCTGGGCCGGTTCGACTGGTCCGCCGAGGGCGGCGCCCTGGTGCGCTCCGTGCCCGGCGGCCTCGACGGCGCCGAGGACCCCGGGGCGGTGCGCCCGCACCTGCTCGACGTGGTGGCCCGCGTCGAGGACGACGCGCTGGAGATCACCTGGCACTACAGCCGGGAGCTGCACCGCGAGGAGACGGTCACCGCTCTCGCGGACGGCATGCTGCGGGCTTTGGAGGACGTCGTCGCCCACTGTGCCGGGCCCGGCGCGGGCGGCCGTACGCCCTCGGACTACCCGCTGGTGCGGATCGACCAGCGGGCCGTCGACCGGATCGTGGGCGACGGCCGGGACGTCGAGGACCTGTACCCGCTGACGCCGATGCAGGCGGGCATGCTCTTCCACAGCCTGATGGACCCCGACGCCCGCACCTACGTCAACCAGGTGCAGCTGGTCCTGTCCGGGGTCACCGACCCGCACGCGCTGGCCGAGGCGTGGCAGCGCACGGCGGACGCCAACCCGATGCTGCGCACCCGCCCGGTGTGGCAGGAGAGCGCCGAACCCCTCCAGGCGGTGCAGCGCAGGGCGGTCGTGCCCGTCACCCACCACGACTGGACCGGATGGCCCGCCGGGCGCCGCGCGGCCGAACTCGCCCGCCTGGTCGACGAGGACCGGCAGACGGGCATCGACCTGGACACGGCCCCGCTGATGCGGCTCGCCCTGATCCGGCTCTCGCCCGAGCGGGTGCGGATGCTGTGGACGTTCCACCACGCGCTGCTCGACGGCTGGAGCGCGGCCCAGGTCTTCGACGAGGTCTGCGAACGGTACGCGGCGCTCACCGCCGGGCGGCCCCCGCAGGTACCGGGCCGCGCCCCGTACGGCGACTACCTGGACTGGCTGACCCGGCAGGACACGGAACGGGCGCAGACCTTCTGGCGCGGGGCGCTGGCCGGGTTCCCCGTCGCCACCGAACTGCCGCGCGACCGGCGGCCCGCCGAAGCACACCGCACCTCGTCCTCGGGCTCGGTGCGGGTGACGCTCGACGCCGGACTGTCGGCGCGGCTGCGCGAGAGGGCGCAGTCGGCGGGCCTGACCGTCAACACCGTGCTCCAGGGGGCCTGGGCGCTGGTGCTGTCCCGTTACGGCGGCGGGGACGACGTGGTGTTCGGCACCACCGTCTCCGGGCGTCCGGCCGACCTGCCGGGCGTGACCTCGATGGTCGGCGTGTTCATCAACACCCTGCCGACCCGGGCGCGGATCGACGGACGGCGCCGGCTGCTGGACTGGCTGGGCGAGTTGCAGGCCGCCCAGTCGGAGGCCAGGCGGCACGAGTTCGTCTCCCTCGCAGAACTCCAGACCTGGAGCGACGTGCCCGGCGGCACCCCGCTGTTCGACTCCATCGTGGTCTTCGAGAACTACCCCTTCGACGCGGACGCCCTGGCCCGGCACGGCCTGGCCATGGAGCAGGAACGCGACGTGGAGCCGACCAACTACCCGCTCAGCGTGGTCGTCGCGCCGGGCGACACCCTGACGGTCACCCTGGACTACGACCCGGCGGCCTTCGACGCCGCAACGGTCGACGGCATCGGCGCGAGCCTGCGCACCCTGCTGACCGAGATGGCCACCGACCCCGACCGCCACCTGGCCGAGCTGCCGCTGCTCTCCCGCGACGCGGGCCGCGCACTCGTGGAGCGCTTCAGCGGTCCGGTGGTCCGGGCGCCGTACCGGACCCTGCCCGAGGCGTTCCGCGCGCAGGCCGCGCGCACCCCGGACGCCCCGGCCGTGCTCGGCGGCGCGCAAGAGCTGGCCTACCGGGAACTGGACGAGCGCGCCAACCGGCTGGCGCGGCTGCTCATCGAGGCCGGCGCCGGACCCGAGCGGTTCGTCGCCCTCGCCCTGCCGCGCACCCCGGACCTGATCGTGGCGCTCCTCGCGGTCCTCAAGAGCGGCGCCGCCTACCTGCCGGTCGACCCCGGCTACCCGGCCGAGCGCATCGCCTTCCTCTTCGCGGACGTACGGCCCGAGGCGGTCGTCACCTGTGCCGAAACGAGCGAGCGGCTGCCGGACGGGCCGTACACCCGGATCGCCCTGGACGACCCGGCGTGCGCCGCGCGCCTGGCCGTCCTGTCCGGCGACGACGTCACGGACGCCGAGCGGCGCGCCCCGCTGCTGCCCGATCACCCCGCCTACGTCATCCACACCTCCGGCTCGACCGGCCGCCCCAAGGGCGTCGTCGTCGCCCACGCGTCGGTGGCGGCGCTGACGGACTGGGCCGCCGCCGAGTTCGGCGGGCGCGGCCTCGACCACGTCGTGGCCTCCACCTCGCTCAACTTCGACGTGTCCGTGTTCGAAATCTTCTCGCCGCTCCTCTCCGGCGGACGCGTCGAGATCGTCCGCGACCTGCTGGCCCTCGCCGAACGCGCCGGGCCGTGGCGGGCGGGGCTGCTCAGCGCGGTGCCCTCCGCGCTCGGGCGGCTGCTCGCGGAGGACGCCGCCCGGGTCACCGCCGACACCGTCGTCCTCGCCGGTGAGGCGCTGCCCGTGCACACCGTCCGCCAGGTCCGCGCGGCGGTGCCCGGCTGCCGGGTCATGAACATCTACGGCCCCACCGAGGCCACCGTCTACGCCACCGCCTTCACCTGCGACCCGGCCGAACCCGACCGGCTCCCGCCCATCGGCAGGCCGGCCGGCGGCGCCCGCGCCTACGTCCTGGACGCCCGCCTTCGCCCGGTGCCCGCCGGTGCGCCCGGCGAGCTGTACCTCGCCGGTACCGGTGTGGCCCGCGGCTACCTCGGCCGGCCGGGACTGACCGCCGCCCGCTTCCTGCCCGACCCGTTCGGGCCGCCCGGCGCCCGCATGTACCGCACCGGCGACCGGGTGCGCTGGACGGCCGACGGCGACCTGATCTACCTCGGCCGCTCGGACGACCAGGTCAAGGTCCGCGGCTTCCGCATCGAACCGGGCGAGGTGGAGGCCGCCCTCGCCAAACACCCGCGGGTCTCGGCCGCCGCCGCCCGCGTGGCCGAGCACGACGGCCACAAACGGCTGGTGGCGTACGCGGTCCCGGACGGCGGCGGCGACCTGCCCGACTCCGCCGACCTGCGTGCCTTCCTGGCCCGTACGCTCCCCGACCACCTGGTCCCCGCGCTGGTGGTGCCGCTTCGGCGGCTGCCGCTCGGGGCCACCGGCAAGCTGGACCGGCGGGCGCTGCCCGAGCCGGTGTGGTCCGCGCCGGCCGTGTCCGGCGACCGGCCGCCGCGCACCCCGGCCGAGCAGACCCTCGCCGCGATCTGGGCCGAGGTCCTCGGCGTGCCCGAAGTCGGCGCGGAGGACAACTACTTCGCGCTCGGCGGCGACTCCATCCTCGGCATCCAGATCGTCTCCGCCGCCCGCAGGGCCGGTCTCGTCCTGACGCCCCGGCACCTGTTCACCCACCCCACGATCGCCGAACTGGCCGCCGCGGCCGAGGACCTGGCGGCCCCCGCCACGGCCGCGGAACAGGGCCCGGTCGTCGGCGAGGTGCCGCTCACCCCCGTACAGCACTGGCTGTTCGGCACCCTCGACGGCGACCCGGCGCAGCTCACCCAGGCCGTCTCCTTCCGGCTGGCCGCGGGGACGGACGAGACGCTGCTGCGGGCCGCGCTGGCCGTCGTCACCGACCACCACGACGCGCTGCGGCTGCGGTTCGAGCAGGTCGGCGGGGGACGGTGGCGGCAGCACGGCACCGCGTCCGGCGCGGCGGTCTCCCTGGAGGTCCACGACCTCACCGGCGGCACCGGCGACACCGGCGACACCGGCGCGGCGGTGCGCGAGGTGTCCGCCCGGCTGTGCGCCGGGTTCGACCTCGGCGCCGGACCGCTGCTGCGGGCCGCGCTGTGCCGGACCGGCGACGACGAGCGCCCCGTCCTGCTGCTGGCCGCCCACCACCTCGTCGTCGACGGGGTGTCCTGGCGGGTGCTCCTGGAGGACCTGGACACCGCCTACCGGGCGCTGCGCGCGGGCGAACGGGCCGACCTCGGGCCGAAGACGACGTCCTTCCGCGCCTGGGCCCAGCGGCTGGCCGCCCACACCGCGGCCGGCGGCTTCGACGACGAACTCGCCCACTGGCGGGCCCTCGCCGACGCCCCGGCGACGCTGCCGACCGACCTCGACGGAGCCAACACCGGCACCTGCGAGGAGACGGTGACGGTGTGCCTGGACGGCGACGACACCCGGCGGCTGCTCCAGGACGTGCCGGAGGCGTACCGCACCCGCGTCAACGACGTCCTGCTGTGCGCGCTCGGCCGGGTCCTCGCCCGCTGGACGGGACGCGACCGGGTCACCGTGGCCCTGGAGGGACACGGCCGCGAGGAACTGTTCGGGGACGTCGACCTGTCCCGTACGGTCGGCTGGTTCACCAGCGTGTTCCCCGTCGCCCTCGACGTCCCCGCGGACGCCGACACCGGGACGGCGCTGAAGTCCGTCAAGGAGAGCCTGCGGGCCGTGCCGAAGGGCGGACTCGGCTACGGTGCCCTGCGGCATCTGCACCCGGACGGCGACCGCGGACTGCCGGGCCTGCCCCAGGTCGGCTTCAACTACCTGGGGCGGCAGGACCGGAAGCCGGCCGCCGACGGTCTGGTCCGGGCCCCCTACGACGGACTGGCCGGCGGCATGGACCGCACGGCGGAGCGGCCGCACCTCCTCGACGTGCTCGGCCGGGTCACCGGCGAACGCCTCGAGTTCACCTGGTCGTACTCGCGCGAGGTGCACCGGCACGAGACCGTCGCCCGGCTCGCCGACGCGCTGGCCGGGGAGCTGCGGCGGATCGTGCGGCACTGCGCCGAACCCGGCGCGGGCGGGCGTACCCCCTCGGACTTCCCGCTGGCCGCGCTCGACCAGGCGGCCGTGGACCGGCTGGTGGGCACGGGCCGCGAGATCACCGACCTCTACCCGCTCACGCCCACCCAGGCGGGCATGGTCGTGCACGGCCTGGACGAGCCCGGCGAGGGCCTGTACACCGAGCAGATCACCTTCGTCGTGGACGGGGCGCGCGACGTACGGCTGCTCGCCGCCGCCTGGCAGCACGTGGTCGACCGCACCCCGGTCCTGCGGACCTCCGTGGTCCTCAGCGGTGTGCCCGCCCCGCTCCAGGCCGTCCACCGCACCGCCGCCCTGCCGGTCACCGAGCACGACTGGACCGCCCTGTCCGAGGGCGAACGGGACGCGGAGCTGGAGCGGCTGCTCGCCGCGGACAAGGCCCGCGGCCTCGCCCTGGACCACGCCCCGCTGCTGCGCCTGGCCCTGATCCGGCTCGGCCCCGGCCGGGTACGGGTCGTGTGGACCTTCCACCACGTCCTGCTCGACGGCTGGAGCGTCTTCCACGTCCTCGCGGACGTCATGGCCGCGCACGCCGCGCTCGTCCGGGGCGAGGAGCCCCGGCTGCCGGAGCGCCGCCCGTTCGCCGACTACGCCGCCTGGCTCGCCGCCCGGGACACCGCCCGCGCCGAGGAGCACTGGCGCGGCGTCCTCGGGGGCCTCACGGCGGCCACGCCGCTGCCGTACGACCGCAGGCCCGCCCGGCACACCGCGGCCCGCTCCGGCACCTGGCTGTCGCAGTGGCTGGACGCCGACGAGACCGGGCGTCTTGAGGACTTCGCCCGCCGCCACCGCCTCACCCTCAACACCGTGGCGCAGGGCGCCTGGGCGCTGCTGCTGTCGCGGTGGAGCGGCGAGAAGGAGGTGTGCTTCGGCACCACCGTCTCCGGGCGGCCCGCCGACCTGCCCGGCGCCGACACCATCACCGGCCTGTTCATCACCACGCTGCCCGCCCGGGTCACCGTGGACTCCACTGCCGCCTGCGCGGACTGGCTGCGCGGGACACAGACGGCACGGGCCGAGGACCGCCGCTTCGACCACGTGCCCCTGACCGCCCTCGGGGCCTGGAGCGGACTGCCCTCCGGCACCCCGATGTTCGACAGCCTGCTGGTCTTCGAGAACTATCCGGTCGGCGACGCCACGGCGGGCGCCCACGGCGTCCACGTACGCGAACTCGACGCCCGGGAGGCCACCAACTACCCCCTCACCGTGGTGATCTCGCCCGGTCAGCGGCTCGGCGTCGAACTCGGCTACGACCCCCGGCACTTCGAGGACTCCACCGCGGCGTCGCTGGCCGCTCAGCTGCTGCACACCCTGCGCACCCTGGCCGCCGCGGGGGACACCACCCGGGTGGACTCGGTCGACGTGCTGCCGCCCGGGGAACGGGCCCGCGTCCTGCGCGGCCCGGCACGCCCCGAGCTCGCACCGCCCCCGCCGGCGACCCTGCCGGCTCTGATCGAGGCCGCGGTGGACCGCCGTCCGGCCGGACCGGCGATCGGCGCACCCGGCCTGACCCTGTCCTTCGCCGAGGCGGAGGAGCGGGCGAACCGTCTGGCGCACCGGCTCATCGCGCGCGGCGCGGGCCCCGGCGGCCTGGTCGCCCTGGTCCTGCCGCGCTCGGCGGACATGGTCCTGGCCCAGCTCGCGGTGGCCAAGACCGGCGCCGCGTTCCTGCCGGTCGACCCCGACTACCCGGCCGAGCGCGTCGCGTTCATGCTGCGCGACGCGGCACCCGCCGTCACCCTGGACGCCGCCGAGGCCGCCGCCCTGCTCGCGGCGGACGCCGACGGCGCGCCCGCCCGCCGTCCCACCGACGCCGACCGCACCCGCCCCCTGGACCTGGACGACCCGGCCTACGTCATCTACACCTCCGGCTCCACCGGCACCCCCAAGGGCGTGGTGGTCACCCACCGGGGCCTCGCCGCCTTCGCCGCCGCCGAGGCCGCGCACTACCAAGTGGCCCCCGGCGACCGGGTGCTGGCCTTCGCCACCCCGAGCTTCGACGCCTCGGTGCTGGAGGTGTGCATGTCCCTGCCGCAGGGCGCCCGGCTCGTGGTACCCCGCCCCGGACCGCTGCTCGGCGCCGAACTCGCCGCCGTCCTGCGCGAGGAGCGCGTCACCCACACCCTGCTGCCCCCGGCCGCGCTCGCCACCCTGCCGCCGGACACCCCGGGCACCCTGCCCGACCTCAAGACCCTGACCGTCGGGGCCGACGCGTGCGGCGCGGAACTGGTCGCCCGCTGGGCCCCGCACCACCGCATGGTCAACTCCTACGGGCCCACCGAGGCCACCGTCGTCGCCACCTGGTCGGACCCGCTCGAACCGGACGGCACCGCCCCGCCCATCGGGCGCCCGCTGCCCGCCACCGGCGCCTACGTCCTGGACGCGCGGCTGCGCCCGGTCCCCGACGGCGTGCCCGGCGAGCTGTGGCTGAGCGGCCCGGTGCTGGCCCGCGGCTATCTGAACCGGCCCGGCCTGACCGCGTCGCGCTTCACCGCCGACCCCTTCGGGCCGCCCGGCAGCCGCATGTACCGCACCGGCGACCTGGTACGCCGGGACGCCCGGGGCGAGCTGCACTATCTGGGCCGCACCGACCACCAGCTCAAGCTGCGCGGCCACCGCATCGAGGCGGGCGAGGTCGAGGCGGCCCTCGTCCGCCACCCGGCCGTCCTCGACGCGGTGGTGAGCGTACGGGAGGACGAACCGGGGCTGCCCCGCCTCGTCGCCCACCTGCTTCTCGCGCCCGGCGCCGAGCCGCCCGCCGCCGCCGGCCTGCGGGCGTCGGCCGCGGCCACCCTGCCGGCCCACATGGTGCCCACGGCGTACGTGGCCCTTGAGCGGTTCCCGCTCACCGAGAACGGCAAGACCGACCGGGCCGCCCTGCCCGCGCCCCCGCCGCAGGCGGCACCGCCCACGGAGCACATCGCTCCGCGCACGCCCACCGAGGAGGTCCTGGCCGCGCTCTGGGAGGAGACCCTGCACACGGCCGTCGGCGCGGAGGACGACTACTTCGCCCTGGGCGGCGACTCCCTGCGCGCCCTCCAGATCGCCTCCCGGGCCAACGACGCCTTCGGGGTGACCCTGACGCCCCGGGACATCCTCGTCCACCGCACGGTCGCCGCCCTCGCGGACCTGGTGGAGGAACAGGTGCTGAGCGAACTCGAAGACGCCGCACGCGGCGACAGCGACCCCGACGAGCGGTGAGGACCGGACGACCATGACGTCTTCGAAGCGAAACCGTGCCGAGGCCCTGCCCCAGGACCTCCAGGAGGCGCTGCGCCGCCGGCTCGCCGGACGGGCCGCCGCCGCACCGGGCGGAACCTCCCCGCGAGGCATCCCGCGCGCCGACCGGGACAGGCCGCTGCCGCTGTCCTTCGCCCAGCAGCGGCTGTGGTTCCTGGACCGGCTGCGTCCCGGCGACCCCCGCTACAACAGCGCGGTCGCCCTGCGCCTGACCGGACCGCTGGACACCGGCGCCCTCTCCCGCGCCCTGGACACCGTGGTCGCGCGGCACGACGCGCTGCGCACCACCTTCGAGGAGAACGGAGGGCGCCCGGCGCAGACCGTGCACCCGGCCGGTCCGGTGCCGCTGCCGGTGCGCGACCTCGCGCCCGGCGCCGATCTCGGCGACACTCTGCTCGCGGAGTACGACCGCCCCTTCGGCCTGGACACCGGACCGCTGCTGCGGGCCCTGCTGCTGCGTGAGCCGGACGGTGCGCACGTCCTGCTCCTGACGGCACATCACATCGTCACCGACGGCTGGTCGATGGGCGTGGTGCTGGACGAGCTGTGCACCGCCTACGACGCCCTGGCGCGGGGCGCGGCGCCGGACCTGCCGCCGGTGGCGACGCAGTACCCGGACTTCGCGGTGTGGCAGCGCGAACAGCTCGCCGGACCCGGCCTGGACCGCCGGCTCGACTACTGGAAACGGCAGCTGACCGGATCCGTGCCGCCGCGGCTGCCGCTCGACCGGCCCCGCGGCGGAGAGGAGTCCGGAGCGGGCGCCACCCTCTCCTTCAGCGTCCCGGCCGACATCACCGCCCGGCTGCGGGCCCTCGCCGCCGAACAGCACACCACCCTGTTCGCCGCCCTCGTCGCCGCCTGCCAGGCGCTCCTGGCCCGCTGGTCGGGACAGGACGACAGCACCGTCGGCTCCCTCGCGCCGGGACGCTCCCGCACCGATCTGGAGCGCGCCGTCGGCTTCTTCGCCGACACCGTCGTCCTGCGCACCCCCGTCGACGCCGCCGGCTCCTTCCGCGACCTGCTCGGGGCCGCCGCGACCACCGTCAACGACGCCTTCGCGCACGCCGACACCCCCTTCGAGCGGCTGGTGGAGGCCGTGGGCGCGCCCCGCGAGGCGGGCCGCAACCCGCTGTTCGACGTGATGGTGCTGCTCCACCCGGCCCCGCCCGTCGCCCCCGCCCTGCGCGACCTGACCGCCTCCCCGGTCGCCGTGCCCCGGCAGGCGGCCACCTTCGACCTCAGCATCGAGTTCGTCCCCGACGGGGACGGTCTCACCGGCCTGCTGGAGTACCGCACCGACCTCTTCGACGCGGAGACGGTCCGGCGGACGGCCGGCCAACTGCTGCGCGTCCTGGACGGCGCGGCCACCACCCCCGACCGTCCGCTGGGCGCCCTGCCCCTGCTCGGCCCGGACGAGGCCCGGCGCATCATCCATGAGTGGAACCCGACCGCCAGGCCCGCCCCCGCCACCACCGTGCCGGAGATGTTCGCCCGGCAGGCGGCCCGCACCCCGCAGGCCACCGCCCTGGTCGCGGGGGACGAGCGCCTCGACTGCGCGACGCTCGACGCCCGCGCCGACCGGCTCGCCCGCCACCTGATCGCGCGGGGCGCCGGTCCCGAACGCCTCGTCGCGCTGCGGCTGCCGCGCACCGCCGACATGATCGTGGCGCTGCTCGCCGTCTGGAAGTCCGGCGCCGGTTATCTGCCGCTGGACCCCGCGCTGCCCGAGGAACGCGTCCGGTTCCTGCTGGACGACGCACGCCCCGCCCTCGTCCTGGACGAGGCCGCGCTGCGCGCGGTGCCGGAGGTCCCCGCGGACACCGCCCCGCTCGCCCCGCCGGACCCTGACACCACCGCGTACGTGATCTACACCTCCGGCTCCACCGGCCGCCCCAAGGGCGTCGCCGTCTCCCACCGCTCGCTCACCCGGCTGCTCGCCGCGCACCGCGAGGGGTTCGTCGCCGAGGCGGGCGGCGGCCCGCTGAACGTGGCGCTGACCGCCTCGTTCTCCTTCGACACCTCCCTCGAAGGCGTGCTGCTGATGGCCGAAGGCCACCCGCTGCACCTGGTGGACGAGACGACCCGGCTGGACGCCGCCGCCCTGGTCGAGTACGTCGTCGCCCACCGCATCGACTTCCTCGACCTGACCCCGTCCTACCTGCGCCAGCTGCTGCCCGCCGGGCTGCTCACCGACCCCCGGCACCACCCGCGCGTCCTCATGCTCGGCGGCGAGGCGATCGGCGCGACGCTGTGGCGCGAGCTGGCCGCCCACCGGGACGTGGCCGCGTACAACTTCTACGGCCCCACCGAGTGCACGGTCGACGCGCTGGCCTGCCGGATCGAGGGTGACGGACGCCCGCTCGTGGGACGTCCGCTGCCCGACGTCCGGGCCTACGTCCTCGACGGGCGGCGCCGGCCGGTGCCGCCCGGTGTCGGCGGCGAACTGTATCTGGCGGGCGGGCAGCTGGCCCGCGGCTACGCGAACCGGCCGGGGCTGACCGCCGCCCGCTTCGTCGCCGACCCGTACGGGCCGCCCGGGACCCGGATGTACCGGACCGGCGACCTGGCCCGCTGGACCGCCGACGGGCGCCTGGACTACCTCGGGCGCGCCGACGACCAGGTGAAGGTGCGCGGCCACCGCATCGAGCCCGGCGAGATCGAGGCGGCGCTCCTCGACCTGCCGGACATCGGCGCCGCCGCGGTCGTCGCCCTGCCCGACGCGCACGGCCATCTGCGGCTGGCCGCCTACCTCGTACCGGCCACGGGCGCCGAGCCGCCCGCCGCCGCGGAGCTGCGGGCGGCCTGCCGCCGTGTCCTGCCCGACCACATGGTGCCGTCGTCGTTCACGGTCCTCGCCGCGCTGCCGATGACCACCAGCGGCAAGCTGGACCGCCGTGCCCTGCCCGCCCCCGACCTCGAAGCCGCTCCGCGCGAGCGGGAGTTCGTCGCGCCGCGCACCCCGGAGGAGGAGACGCTCGCCGGGATCTGGGCCGAGGTGCTAGGGGTGTCGAGAGTGGGCGTCACCGACAATTTCTTCGAGCTCGGCGGCGACTCCATCCTCTCCATCCAGGCCGTCTCCCGCGCCCGCGCGGCCGGGCTGCACCTGACCTCCCGGGACGTCTTCCGCCACCAGACCGTCGCCGACCTGGCCGCCGCCGCCTCCCGGCGCACCGCCGACGCACCCGCGCCCGCGCGGCCGTACACCGGCGGGCCCGCGCCGCTGGCCCCGGTCCAGGAGTGGTTCGCCGCCACGCACGGCGAACCGGACGGGCGGCTGCGTCACTTCGGCATGTCCCTGCTGCTCGACCTGCCGTACGACGTGGACGAGCCCGCGCTCGGCCGTGCCGTGGAGGCGCTGGCCGCCCACCACCCGGCGCTGCGCACCCGCTTCGAGCGCACCGGCGAGGGCTGGCAACAGCATCCAGGGGCGGGCTCCGCCACCGGGCTGCTGGCCCGCCACGACCTGTCCGGCGCCGCCGACCTCCCGGCCGCCCGCGCCGAGGCCGCCGACGCCGCCCGCGCGGGACTGGACCCGGCGACGGGCGCCCTGCTGCGCGCCGCCCTGCTGCTGCTCCCGCCCGGCGGACGGCCCCAACTGTTCGTCACCGCCCACCACTTGGCCGTGGACAGCGTCTCCTGGCGGATCCTCCTCGCCGACCTGGAGACGGCCTACCGGCAGGCGGCGGCCGGGGAGCCGGTCCGGCTGGAGCCCGTGGCGACGCCGTTCGCCCACTGGGCCGCGCACCTGTCCCGCCGGGTACGGGCCGGCGACCTGGACGCCGACCTGCCGTACTGGACGGCCGAGGCCGCCGAACCCCGTACCCCGCTGCCCGTGGACCGCCCTGGCACCCCGCTCGCCGGATCCGTGCGCACCGTCCGCACCCGCGTGGACCGCGCCACCACCGAGGCGCTGCTGCGCCAGGTGCCCGCCGTCTACCGCACCCAGGTCAACGACGTGCTGCTCAGCGCGCTCGGCCGGGTTCTCGCCGACTGGACCGGCGCCGAACGGGTCACCGTCGCGCTCGAGGGCCACGGACGCGAGGACGACACTCTCGACCTGTCCCGTACGGTGGGCTGGTTCACCAGCCAGTACCCCGTCACCCTCACTCCGGCCGGACCGGCCGGCGCTCCCGACTGGGGCGCCACGCTCAAGGCCGTCAAGGAGCGGCTGCGGGCCGTGCCCCGGCAGGGCCTGAGCCACGAGGCGCTGGCCCGGCTCGGCTCGCCCGACCCGGCCGCCCGCGCCCTGCGCGAACTGCCGCTGCCGCAGGTGTGCTTCAACTACCACGGCCAGTGGGACACCGCCGCCGGAGCCGACTTCGCCCCCGCCGCCGAGGTGCCCGGGCGGGAGACGGCCGCCGACGAACCCCTCGACCACCTGCTCGACATCTCGGCCGTGGTCGCCGACGGCGAGCTGGAGATCACCTGGCACCACAGCGACCGCACGCACGACACGGAGACCGTACAAAACCTGGCGGACGGCATGGTGGCGGCGCTGACCGCGATCGCCGAGCACTGCGCCCGCCCGGACGCCGGCGGCCGCACCCCCTCCGACTTCCCCCTCGCCCGCCTCGACCAGGCGGGTGTGGACCGGCTGGCGGGTGACGGCCGCCGGGTGGCGGACCTCCTTCCGCTCACCCCGCTCCAGGAAGGCATGCTCTTCCACCGCCTGGTCGGCGGCCCCGACGACGTGTACGTGGACCAGGCCGCCCTGTTCCTGGACGGCGTGGCCGACCCGCACGCCTTCGCCCGCGCCTGGCAGCGGGTCACCGACCGGACGCCCGCCCTGCGCACCTCGGTGGTCTGGCAGGACGTGCCCGTGCCGCTCCAGGTCGTGCACCGCGAGGTCCGGGTGCCGGTCACCCATCTCGACTGGCGGGAGGTGCAGGAGGCGGAGCGCGCCGAACGGCTCGACCGGCTGCGCTCCGAGGACCTGGCCCAGGGCATCGACCTCACCGCCGCGCCGCTGATGCGGCTCACCCTGATCCGGCTGCCCGACGCCCGACTGCACCTGCTGTGGACCTCCCACCATCTGATCCTGGACGGCTGGAGCCTGGCGCAGGTGCTGACGGAGGTGTGCGAGGAGTACGCGGCGCTCACCGCCGGGACCGAGTACCGGCCGCCCGTGCGGCGGCCCTTCGCCGACTACGTGCGCTGGCTGGCCGAGCAGGACACCGGCGCCGCGCGGGCGCACTGGCAGCGGGTCCTCGACGGCTTCGCCACCCCGACCCCGCTGCCCGCCGACCGCCCCCTGACCGGCGCCCACGAGGCCCGGTCGGCCGGCGTCCACACCGTCGAGCTGTCCGAGGGGGCGTCCGCGGCGCTGGCCCGCAGCGCCCGGGACGCCGGACTGACCGTGAACACCGTGGTGCAGGGCGCCTGGGCGCTGCTGCTGTCCCGCTACGGCGCCGAACCCGACGTGGTGTTCGGCACCACCGTCTCGGGCCGCCCCGACGAACTGCCGGGCGTGGAGTCGATGGTGGGCATGTTCATCAACACCGTGCCCACCCGCGTCCGGGTCGACGGCCGCCGTGCCGCCGCCGGCTGGCTGCGCGAACTCCAGGACGCGCAGGCCGAGTCGAGGCGCTTCGCCGCCGTCTCCCTGGCCGAACTGACCGCCCTGAGCGACGTGCCCTCCGGCACCCCGCTCTTCCACAGCATGGTCGCCTTCGAGAACTACCCCTTCGACGCGGCCCGCACCTCCGGCTCCGGCGTCCGTCTGGTGGACGTCGCCTCCCGCGACGCCACCAACTATCCACTGGTGCTCCGCGCCTACCAGGGCGAACGGCTCGGCTTCGACCTCGCCCACGACCCGGCGTTCTTCGACGCCGCCACCGTCCGCGCGCTCGCCGACCGGCTGTGCCTGCTGCTCACGGAGCTCGCGGAGAACCTCGACCGGCCCCTGCGCGCCCTGGCCTGGACGACCGCGGACGAGCGGGCGTCCGCCCGTTCCCGGGTCGCCGGGCCCGGCCGTCCGGCCGACACCCTGGTCGACCTCTTCGAGGCCCAGGCGGCCCGTACCCCCGATGCCACCGCCGTCACCTGCGGCGCCGACCGACTCGACTATGCCGCGCTCGACGCGGCGGCGAACCGGCTCGCCCACCGCCTCGCCGAGGAGGGCGCCGGACCCGAGCGGTACGTGGCGCTCGCGCTGCCCCGCTCCACCGACCTCGTCGTGGCGGTCCTGGCCGTCCTGAAGACGGGCGCCGCCTATCTGCCGATCGACCCGAAGTCACCCGCCGAACGCGTCGCCCACCTGCTGTCCGACGCCCGGCCCGTGACCCTGGTGACGACCGGCCGGACGCAAGGTGGCGCGGTGCCGCTGCTGGCGCTGGACGACCCCGGCGTCCGCGCCGACCTCGCCCGCCGCCCGGCCACCGGCCCCGACCGGGCCCACCGTCCGCTGCCGGAGAGCCCCGCCTACGCCATCTACACCTCCGGCTCCACCGGCCGCCCGAAGGGCGTGGTCATCCCGCACGCGGGCGTGGTCCGGCTGTTCACGAGCACCCGCCACTGGTTCGGCTTCGACGAGAACGACGTGTGGACACTGTTCCACTCCTACGCCTTCGACTTCTCCGTGTGGGAGCTGTGGGGCCCGCTGCTGCACGGCGGCCGGCTCGTCGTCGTGCCCGACGACACGGCGCGCTCCCCGGAGGACTTCCTGCGCCTGCTCGCCGACGAGCGGGTGACCGTCCTCAACCAGACCCCGTCCGCCTTCTACCCGCTGATCCGCGCCGACGCAGAACACCCCGGCCTGAGCGCGCGCCTGGCCCTGCGCACCGTGGTCTTCGGCGGCGAGGCACTGGACGTCGACCGCCTCGCCGACTGGTACACCCGGCACGGCGACACCGCCCCGTGCCTGGTCAACATGTACGGCATCACCGAGACCACCGTGCACGTCACCCACCAGCCGCTGGACCGCACGACCGGCCGCACCGGCGCCGCGAGTCCCATCGGCACCGCGATACCCGACCTGCGCGTGTACGTCCTGGACGCCGACCTGGCCCCCGTACCGTCCGGAGCCGTCGGCGAGATGTACGTGGCCGGGGAGGGCCTGGCGCGCGGCTATCTCGGCCGCCCCGGACTGACCGCCGCCCGCTTCCTCGCCGACCCGTTCGGCGGGCCGGGGGAGCGGATGTACCGCACCGGCGACCGGGCCCGCCGCCGCGCCGACGGCACCCTGGAGTACCTGGGCCGCACCGACCAGCAGGTGAAGATCCGCGGCTACCGCATCGAGCCCGGCGAGATCGAGGCCGCGCTGCACACTCACGCGGGCGTCGGCGCCGCGGCGGTGGGCGTGTACGAGGACGGCTCCGGGACCCGGCGCCTGGTGGCCCACGTCGTCGGCCGCGGCGCCGACGGGCCGCCGACCGCCGCCGAACTCCGCGCCCACCTGGAACAACTGCTGCCCGCGCACATGGTGCCCGCCGCCTACGTGCCACTGGCCGCCCTGCCGCTGACCGTCAACGGCAAGCTCGACCGGCGCGCGCTGCCCGCCCCCGGACCCGACGGCTTCGCCACCGGCGCCGCACGCACAGCGCCGCGCACCCCCGCCGAGCGAGCGGTGGCCGCAGCCTGGGCCGACGTCCTCGACACCGACGGGATCGGCGCCGACGACGACTTCTTCGCCCTCGGCGGCGACTCCATCCTCGCCGTGCGCGTCGTCTCCCGGCTGCGCGCGGCCTTCGCCGCGGACGTCTCGCCCCGGCTGCTGTTCACCCACCCGACCGTCGCCGCCCTCGCCGCCGAACTCGGCGACCCGGCGGACGGCGACGGCGCACCGGCCGACACCATCCCGGCCGCCGACCCGGACGGCCCGGCGCCGCTGTCGTACGCGCAGCAGCGGCTGTGGTTCCTCGACCGCTTCGAGCCGGGCGGCTCCGAGTACACGACGCTGTCGGTGCTGCGGCTGCGCGGCCCGCTCGACACGGGCGCCCTGCGCGCCGCCCTCGACGGACTCGTGGCCCGGCACGAGGCACTGCGCACGACGTACGCCGAACAGGACGGCCGGGCCCGGCAGTTCGTGCACCCGCCGTACCCGGTGGACCTGCCGGTCGAGGACCTCACCGGCGCCCCCGAGCAGTTGGACGCCCTCGTGGAGCGCGAGGGGACCCGGCCCTTCGACCTGGGCACCGGACCGCTGCTGCGGGCCCGGCTCGCACGACTCGCCGACGATGAGCACGTGCTCATCCTGGCCGTGCACCACATCGCCACCGACGGCTGGTCGACCGGCGTGCTCGGCCGCGACCTGGCCGAGCTGTACACCGCCGCCCACGACGGACGGGCTCCCCTGCTGCCCGAACTGCCCGTGCGGTACGCCGACTTCGCCGCCTGGCAGCGCACCCGTACGCGAAAAATGGACGACCAACTCGCGTACTGGCGCGAGGCGCTGGACGGCGTCGCGCCGCTGGAGCTGCCCACCGACCGGCCGCGGCCCGCCGTGCGCACCCGGGACGGGGCGCTGGTGACCTTCCACCTCCCCGCCGGGCTGACCGAGCGGCTGCGCGCCACCGGCCGGGACGCGGACGCCACCCTCTACATGACCCTGCTGACCGCCTGCACGGTCCTGCTCTCGCGCTGGGCGGACCAGGAGGACGTCGCCGTCGGCACCGTCACGGCGGGCCGCGAGCGGCCCGAACTCCACGACGTGGTCGGCATGTTCGTGAACACCCTGGTCCTGCGCAACCGGGTGGAGCCGGGCGCGTCCTTCCGTACGCTCCTCGAACGGGTGCGCACCACCGTCCTGGAGGCCTTCGCCCACCAGGACGTGCCCTTCGAGCAGTTGGTGGACGCCCTCCAGCCGGAACGGGACACCAGCCGCACCCCGCTGTTCCAGGTCATGGTCGCGCTGCACAACCTGGGCGCCGAGGTGCCCGGACTGCCGGACCTGGCCGTGGAGCCCCTGACCCCGCCGGTCCGGCACGCCACCTTCGACCTCTCCTTCGACTTCGTGGAGAGCGACGGCGGCGTCACCGGCTACCTGGAGTACAGCACCGGCCTGTTCGACGCGGACACCGCCGAACGCCTCGCCGCACAGCTGCGGCTGCTGCTCGAAGCCGCCGCCGAGGACCCGCACCGGGACGCCGCCGCGCTGCCGCTGATGACGGCCGCCGAACGCCGCCAGGTGCTCCAGGACTGGCAGGCCCCGCGCCCGCTCCTGGCGGACGCGACCTTCCCCGCCCTGTTCGAGGCCCAGGTGGCGCGCACGCCCGGCGCCACCGCCCTGGTCGCCCGCGACGCCACGCTCGACTTCGCCGCACTGGACGGGCGCGCCAACCGGCTGGCCCACCACCTGATCGCGCGGGGCGTCGGCCCCGAGCGCGTGGTCGCCGTACGGCTGCCGCGCACCTCGGAGCTGCTGGTGGCCCTGTTCGCCGTGCTCAAGGCGGGCGGCACCCTGCTCTGCCTCGACACCGACCTGCCCGAGGAGCGCCTCGACTTCCTGCTGCGGGACGCCGCGCCGCGCACGGTCCTGACGGCCGACGCGCTGCGCGAGGTGCCCTGGGACCGGCTGCCCGCGCACGCCCCCACCGACGCCGACCGGCTCGCCCCCCTGCACCCCGCCCACGCCGCCTACCTCATCTACACCTCCGGCTCCACCGGCCGCCCCAAAGGCGTCACGGTGGAACACCGCCACCTGGCCAACCTCTGCCACGACCACCGCGAAGGGCTCGTCGCCCCGCACACCGCGGACGGCCGCCGGCTCAGGGCCGCGCTCAGCGCCTCGTTCTCCTTCGACACCTCCTGGGAGGGACCGCTGCTGCTCGCCCTCGGCCAGCAGCTCCACCTGATCGACGAGGACGTCCGTCTGGACCCGGAGGCGTACTGCGCCCAGATCCGCGACCAGGAACTCGACCTGGTCAACGTCACCCCGTCCTTCCTGCGCGAGCTCACCGCCGCCGGACTCCTCGCCCCCGGCCGCCACCACCCGCGCGTCCTGCTGGTCGGCGGCGAGGCCGTCGGCCCCGACGCCTGGCGCGAACTGTGCGCGGCCCAGACCGACTTCGGCCTCACCGCGTACAACATGTACGGGCCCACCGAGACCACCGTCGACGCCGTCTACGGCCGCTGCGCCGACCGTCCCGACCGCCCGGTCATCGGCCGTCCGGGCCGCGGCGTGCGCGCCTACGTCCTGGACGGCGCCCTGCGCCCGGTCCCGCCCGGGGTGCCCGGTGAGCTGTACCTCGCCGGGGCGCAGGTGGCGCGCGGCTATCCGAACCGGCCGGGACTGACCGCCGCCCGCTTCCTCGCCGACCCGTTCGGCGCACCGGGGGAGCGGATGTACCGCACCGGCGACCGGGCCCGCTGGGACGCCGACGGACGCCTGGAATTCCTCGGCCGGGCCGACGAACAGGTCAAGATCCGCGGGTTCCGCATCGAACCCGGCGAGATCGAGGCCGCGCTCCTCGCCCACCCGGACGTCGCCGACACCGCGGTGGCCGCCCGCGAGCACGCCGGGCGCACCATGCTCGTCGCCTACCTGGTGCCCGCCGGTGACCGCACCCCGCCCGCCGACGAACTGCGGGTGCGGCTGCGCCGGAGCCTGCCGGACCACATGGTGCCCGCCGCGTTCGTCCCGCTGACCCGCATCCCGCGCACCAGCAGCGGCAAGACCGACCGGCGCGCGCTGCCCGCCCCGCCGGACCGGCCCGACAGCGGCACCCCGTACGTGGCCCCGCGCCCCGGCACCGAGGAACGCCTCGCCGCCATCTGGGCCGACGTGCTGGGCGTGGAACGGGTGGGCGCCCGGGACAATTTCTTCGCGCTCGGCGGCGACTCGATCCTCTCCATCCAGATCGTCTCCCGCGCCCGCCGCGCGGGTCTCGCGCTGACGACGAAGGACGTCTTCCGCCATCAGACGGTCGCCGAACTCGCTTTGTGCGTAGGCGAGTCGCGTCCTGCGGAGGGCGTGGTTGCGGACGCCGCCCCGCCCGCCGAGGCGCCGCTCACCCCCATCCAGCGCTGGTACCTGGACGGCCGGAGCCCCGGCGACGCGCTGCGCTTCACCATGACCCAGCGTCTGGCACTGGCCCCCGGCACCGACCTCGCGGCCTTCGAGCAGGCGGTCGACGCCGTCGTGCGCCGCCATCCGGCGCTGCGGACCCGGTTCCTGCGGACCGGCGACGGCTGGCGCCAGGAGGTGCTGCCGCAGGCACCGGAGGGTGTGTTCACCCGGCACGTGGTGGAGCAGGAGGACGAGGTGCAGCGGCTCGCGGAGGTCGCGCAGCTCTCCCTCGATCCCCTCGCGGGCCGGGTGGTCCGGGCCCTGGTCCTCGACCGCGGCCCCGACCACCCCGCCGAACTGGTCGTCACCGTGCACCACCTGGTGGTGGACGGCGTCTCCTGGCGGATCCTGCTCGCCGACCTCGAAAGCGCCCACCGCGCCGCCGCGGCCGGACGGCCCGTCAAGCTGCCCCCGGCCGGTACCGCGTACGGCCACTGGGCCGACCGCCTCCAGCGGCACACCCGCTCCGGCGCCCTGGACGCCGACCTCGCGTACTGGACGCGCACCGGCAGCGCCCCGGCCGCCGCCCTGCCCGCCGGCCGCCCCGGCCCCGACACCTACGGCTCCGCAGCCACCGTCACGGTCACGCTGGCCCCCGAGGAGACCGAGGCGCTGCTGCGCCAGGTCCCCGACGTCTACCGCACCCAGGTCAACGACGTGCTGCTCAGCGCGCTCGGCCGCACCCTGGCCCGCTGGTGCGCCCGCGACACCGTACTGATCGGGGTCGAGGGACACGGCCGGGAGGACCTGTTCGAGGACCTGGACCTCTCGCGCACCGTCGGCTGGTTCACCGCCGAGTTCCCCCTCGCCCTGACCGTCCGGCCCGGCGCCGGCTGGCGCGACACCCTCCGCTCCGTCAAGGAACAGCTGCGCTCGGTCCCGCTGCACGGACTGAGCCACGGCGCCCTGCGCCACCTGCTGCCGGACAGCCCCCTCGCGGACGCCCCACAGCCGCAGGTCGGCTTCAACTACCACGGCCAGTGGGACGCGGGCGACGCCGACGGCACCGGCCTGTACCGGGCCGCGCTCCCGCCGGCCGGACGCGACACCGACCCCGACGCCCCGCGGCCCTACCTGCTCGACATCACGGGCGTGGTCCAGGGCGGCCGGCTCGAACTCGGCTTCACCTATCCGCCCGGCGTCTACGACGAGTCCACCGTGCGGGAGCTGGCCGAACAGACGCGCACGGCGCTGCGCGAGATCGTGGCGCACTGCGCCGAGCCGGAGGCGGGCGGCCGCACGCCCTCCGACTTCCCGCTCGCCGGCCTCACCCAGGACCGGCTCGACCGGCTGGTGGGCGACGGACGGCGGATCGCCGACGTCCTGCCGCTGACCCCGCTCCAGTCCGGCATGCTCTTCCACGGCCTGGTCGACACGGCCGGGGCGTACTTCGACCGCACGGCGGTACGGCTGACCGGCGTCGCCGATCCGCGGGCGTTCGCGGCGGCCTGGCAGCAGGTCGCCGACCGCACCCCGGCCCTGCGCACCGCCGTCCACTGGCAGGGCCTGCCGCACCCCGTGCAGCTCGTGCACCAGCGCGTGGAGCTGCCCGTCACCCACCTGGACTGGCGCGGGCTGACCCCCGGGGAACGGGCGGACGCGACCGAGCGGCTGCTCGCCGAGGACCGCGCCGCGGGCATGGACCTGACCACCGCACCCCTCACCCGCGTCACCCTCGCCGCCCTGACCGGCGACGAGGTCCTGCTGCTGTGGTCCTCCCACCATCTGATCCTCGACGGCTGGAGCACCGGGCAGCTCCTCACCGAGGTGTGCGAGCGCTACGCCGCGCTCACCGGCGGCCAGGACGCCGCGCCGCCCGTGCGGCGGCCGTTCGCGGACTTCCTGCGCTGGCTGCGCGACCAGGACGAGGACACCGCCGAACGGCACTGGGCGGACACCCTTGCCGGTTTCACCGAGGCGACCCCGCTGCCGTACGACCGCGCGCCCGCCGAGGCGCACCGCGCCCGCTCGGCGCGCGCCGTCCACCACGAGCTGGACGAGGACGTGTCGCGGCGGCTGCGGGAGACGGCGGCCCGCGGCGGGCTGACCGTCAACACCGTGGTGCAGGCCGCCTGGGCGCTGCTCCTCGCCCGCTACAGCGGACGCCGTGACGTCGTCTTCGGCACGACCGTCTCCGGCCGCCCCGCCGAACTGCCCGGCGTGGACACCATGATCGGCATGTTCATCAACACCGTACCGACCCGGGTACGGGTCCCCGGCGGCGGTGTGCTGCCCTGGCTGCGCGGTCTCCAGGAGCGGCAGAGCGAGGACCGGCGCTTCGACTTCCTCGCGCTCTCCCGCATCCAGGCACTCGGTGAACTCCCGGCGGGGAACGCCCTGTTCGACAGCATGGTCGTCTTCGAGAACTACCCGGTCGACGAGTCGGCCGCCGCCAGGACCGGCGTGCACGTGGCGGAGGTGCGCGCCGACGACGCCACCACCTTCCCGCTCTGCCTGCGCGCCCACCTCGCCGACCGGCTCGGCTTCGACCTGGCCTACGACGCCGCCCTCTTCGACCGCGCCACGGTGGAACGCGCCACCGGCCGGCTCGCCGCCCTGCTCACCCGGCTCGCGGACGGTCTCGACGGCGACGTGGACGACCTCGACCTGCTCACCGCCGGGGACCGGGAGCTGCTGGGCCGGTGGAACCGCACCGCCCGCCCGACGGCGCCGCGCAGCCCGGTCGACCTGTTCGCCGAGCAGGCCCGCCGCACCCCGGACGCCCTCGCGCTGCACGACGGCGAGCGCCGCGTGACCTACCGGGAGCTCGCCGACTGGTCCGACCGCGTGGCCGCCCGGCTGCGCACGGACGGCCTCGCCGCCGAGGACGGGGTGGCGCTGCTCATGGGCCGCTCCGCCGAACTCGTCGTCGCGCAGCTCGCCGTCCTCAAGGCGGGCGGCGCCTACGTACCGGTCGACGCCCGCGCCCCCGAGGAGCGGCGCCGGACGATGCTCGCGCAGGCGGGCGTCACGGCCCGGCTCACCGCCGGGGAGGTCACCGGGGCCCGGCGGATCCCCGTACCGGACACGGCCTTGGTCCCGGCGGACCCGGATCCGGACACGGCCGTCGTCCCCGCGGACCCCGACCGGCTGGCCTACGTCATGTTCACCTCCGGCTCCACCGGGGTGCCGAAGGCCGTGGCGGTGCGCCACCGCGACGTGGCGTCGCTGGCCACCGACGGCCGCTTCGCCGACGGGGTGTGCGAGCGGGTGCTGCTGCACTCGCCGGTCGCCTTCGACGCCGCCACCTTCGAGGTGTGGGCACCCCTGCTGACCGGCGGCTGCGTGGTCGTGGCCCCCGGGGAGACGGTGGACGCGGCCCTGCTGCGGCGGATCGCCGGTGACGGAGGGCTCACCGCCCTGTGGCTGACGGCCGGGCTCTTCCGGCTGCTCGCGCAGGACGCCCCGGACTGCTTCGCGGGCCTGCGCCAGGTGTGGACCGGCGGCGACGTGGTCCCCGCCGCGGCCGTACGCCGGGTCCTGGCCGCCTGCCCGGGACTGACCGTGGTGGACGGCTACGGGCCGACCGAGACCACGACCTTCGCCACCTCCCACGCCCTCGCCGACGCGACGGCCGTACCCGGCACCGTGCCCGTCGGCCGCCCGCTGGACGACAAACGCGTCCACGTCCTGGACGCCCGGCTGCGCCCCGTGCCACCGGGCTGCGCGGGCGAGCTGTACGTGGCGGGCGAAGGCGTGGCGCGCGGCTATCCGGGCCGCCCCGGCGAGACCGCCCGCCGCTTCCCCGCCGACCCCTACGGGCCGCCCGGCGCCCGGATGTACCGCACGGGCGACCTGGCCAGGCGCCGTCCGGACGGCACGGTCGAGTTCCTGGGCCGCGCCGACGACCAGGTCAAGATCCGCGGCTTCCGGGTCGAGCCCGGCGAGGTGGCGGCCGTCCTCGCGGCCCACCCCGGCGTCACGGACGTGACGGTCGCGGTCCGCGAGGACCGGCCCGGCGCCCGCCGCCTGGTCGCCTACGTCGTCGGCCCCGCCGGGGCGGACGCCGACGAGCTGCGCGCGTTCGCCCGCCGCACCCTGCCCGACTACCTGGTGCCCGCCGCGTTCGTCCCGCTGACGGCCCTCCCGCTGAGCGGCAACGGCAAGGTCGACCGCGCCGGACTCCCCGCGCCCGAGCCGGAGACCGGCACCGGCGGGGACACCCGCACCGCACCCCGCACCGAGGCCGAACGGCGTACCGCCGAGGTCTTCGCCGACGTGCTCGGTGTCGAACGGCCCGGCACCGGCGACGACTTCTTCGCCCTGGGCGGCGACTCGATCCTCAGCATCCGCCTCGCCTCCCGCCTGGCCGAGGAGTTCGGCACGCAGGTCTCCCCGCGCGCGGTGTTCACCCACCCGACGCCCGGCGCGCTCGCCGCGCTGCTCGCCGAGGAGCGCACCGCCGACGAGGACCGTCCCGCGCTGGTCCCGGTGGACCGGGACGCGGCGGTCCCGATGTCGTACGCGCAGCAACGCCTGTTCTTCCTGGAGGAGTTCGCGCCCGGCGGCAGCGAGTACGTCACCGCGCTCGCGCTGCGGCTGCGCGGCCGGCTCGACGTCTCCGCGCTCGCGGCGGCCCTGGGCGCGCTGGTGGCCCGGCACGAGTCGCTGCGCACCACCTTCGACACGGTGGACGGCCACGGCGTGCAGACCGTCCACCCGCCGCGGGAGGTGCCGCTGCCGCTGCACGACCTGTCCGCACTGCCCGCCGCCGAGCGCACGGCACGCCTGGACGAGCTGCTGGCGGCCGACCGCGCCCGGCCGTTCGACCTGCGGCAGGGGCCGTTGTTCCGCACCGGACTGATCCGGCTGGCCGACGGTGAACACGTCCTCGCCCTCACCCTGCACCACATCGTCACCGACGGCTGGTCCACGGCCGTCCTCACCGGCGACCTCGCCCACCTCTACCGGGCCGAACTCGACGCGGCCACCGGCCAGTTGCCGCCCCTTCCGGTGCAGTACGCCGACTACGCCCACTGGCAGCGCACCGCACCCGGCGGCGACCGGCAGCTCACCTACTGGAAGGAGCGGCTGGCGGGCCTGGAACCGCTGGAGCTGCCCACCGACCGGCCGCGCCCGCCGATCCGCACCCAGCGCGGTGCGACCGCCCGGCTCGCACTGCCGCCCGGTACCGCCCGCCGGCTCACCCAGGTCGGCCGGGACCGCGGAGCCACCCTCTTCACCACGCTCGTCGCCGCCGCCCAGACCTTCCTGGCCCGGCTGTCGGGAAGCCGGGACATCGCCGTCGGCACCGTCACCTCCGGCCGCGACCGGGCCGAGATCCAGCATCTCGTCGGGTTCTTCGTCAACACCCTGGTGCTGCGCTCGGAGGTGGACGGTGACCGCCCCTTCCCCGACTTCCTCGACGACGTACGCCGGACCGTGCTGGCCGCCCTCGAGCACCAGGAGGTGCCGTTCGAGCAGGTGGTGGACGAGGTGCAGCCGGTGCGCGACACCAGCCGCACCCCGCTGTTCCAGGTGATGGTGGTGCTCCAGAACACCCCGGCCGCGGGCCTGGACCTGCCGGGTCTGGAGGTCTCCGACATCGAGACGGAGCTCGAGAGCGCCGCGTTCGACCTCACCCTGGAGTTCGCCGAGGCCGACGACGGCGCGCTGCACGGCATGCTCACCTACAACACCGACCTGTTCGACACCGCCACGGCCGAGCGGATGGCCGACCAGCTCGCCACCCTGCTGACCGCCGTTGCCGACGACCCGCACCGCCCCCTCGGCGCCCTGCCGCTCGCCTCCGACGAGGAGCTCAAGGCCCTGCTCGACCAGGGACGGGGCACGGCCGGGGCGGTACCGGTGGCGACCCTGCCCGAACTCTTCGAACGGCAGGCGGCAAGCACCCCCGACGCGGTGGCACTGGCCGACGGCGACCGGCAGCTCTCGTACGCGGAGACGGACCGCGCCGCCAACCGGCTCGCGCACCGCCTGATCGCCCGCGGGGCGGGACCCGAGGAGATCGTCGCCCTGGCCCTGTCCCGCACCGCCGAGACGGTGGTGGCCCAGCTCGCCGTCGCCAAGGCGGGCGCCGCCTTCCTGCCCGTCGACCCCCACTACCCCGCCCAGCGGCGGGAGTTCATGGTGCGCGACGCGGGCGCCCGGCTCGTCCTCGACGACCCGGCGGACCTCTGGGCGGCGGACGGCCCGGACACCGCGCCCACGGACACCGACCGCACCGCACCCCTGACCCCCGACCATCCGGCGTACGTCATCTACACCTCCGGATCCACCGGCACGCCCAAGGGCGTCGTGGTGACCCACCGGGGACTCGCGGGCTTCGCCGCGGCCTGCGCCGAGCGGTACGCGGCGGGCCCCGGCGACCGGGTGCTCCAGTTCGCCTCGCCCAGCTTCGACGCCTCCGTCCTCGAACTGTGCACCTCCCTGCTGAGCGGCGCCGCCCTCGTCACCGGCGAGGAAGGGCCGCTGGTCGGCGAACGCCTCGCCCAGGTGCTCGCCGAGCGCCGCGTCAGCCACACCCTCATCCCGCCCGCCGCCCTTGCCACCGTGGCGCGGGAGACCGCGGGCGCCCTGCCCGACCTGCGCACCCTGATCGTCGGCGCCGAGGCGTGCCCGCCCGACCTCGTGGAACGGTGGGCACCGGGCCGACGCATGATCAACTCCTACGGGCCCACCGAGGCCACCGTCGTCGCCACCTGGACAGGACCGCTGAGCCCGTCCGCCGCCGCCCCGCCCATCGGCCGCCCGGCCGGCGCCACCCGCGTCCACGTCCTCGACGCCGCCCTGCGGCCCGTCCCGCCCGGCGTGACGGGGGAGCTGTACGTGGCGGGACCGGGCCTCGCCCGCGGCTATCTGCACCGCCCCGGGCTGACCGCCCGGCGGTTCGTGGCCGACCCGTTCGGCGCGCCCGGCGAGCGCATGTACCGCACCGGCGACCTGGTCCGCTGGGGCGCCGACGGCGAGCTGCGCTTCGCCGGACGCGCGGACGACCAGATCAAACTGCGCGGTTTCCGCATCGAGCCGGGCGAGGTGGAGAGCGAACTGCGGCGCGGCCCGCACGTGCGCGACGCGGTGGTCACCGTGCGCGCCGACGGCCCCGCGGGCCCCGGCCGGCTCGTGGCGTACGTCGTCCCCGCCCGCGGAGGTGTCGAGGAGTTCCCCGTCGCCGAGGTGCGCGAGCACCTCGCCGGGACGCTGCCGCCGCACATGGTCCCGGCGGTGTTCGTACCGCTGGAGCGGATCCCGCTCACCCCGAACGGCAAGACCGACCGGCGGGCCCTGCCCGCACCCGGGCCCGCGCACACGGCGGGCGGTACGCACACCCCGCCCCGCACCGACACCGAACGCCGGATCGCGCACGTCTGGTCCGATGTCCTGGGCGTCGACGGCATCGGCCGGGACGACAACTTCTTCCACCTCGGCGGCGACTCGATCTTGAGTATGCAGGTGGTCTCCCGGCTGCGCCGCGAGGGGCTGCACCTCGCCACCCGCGACCTGTTCACCCACCAGACCGTCGCCGAACTGGCCACCGTCGTCGGCGTCGCGCCCCGGCGCACCGGGGACGGCCCGGTGACCGGCGAGGTCCCGCTCACCCCGATCCAGGAGTGGTTCCTGACCACACCGCGCGCCGACCACACCCACTTCAACCAGTCGGCGCTGCTGGAACTCGACGGCGTCCCCGACCCGGCCGCCCTGGACACGGCCCTGGCCGCCCTGCTCGAACACCACGACGCCCTGCGCATGCGGTTCACCCGGGACGCCGACGGCTGGCACCAGTTCAACCCGCCGCCGGAGCCGGGCGACCTGCTCGTCCGGCACGACCTGACGGGACTGTCGCCACAGGACGCCGACACGGCCATGGAGAAGGCCGCCGACGACCTGCACACCGGCTTCGACCTCGGCCACGGCCCGCTGCTGCGGGCGGCCCTGTTCACCGGCGACGACAGCCGTCCGGTGTTCCTGCTCCTGGTCGGCCACCACCTCGTCGTGGACGCCGTCTCCTGGCGGATCCTCGCCGACGACCTGGAGGCCGCCTACCGGCAGTCCGTCCGCGGCGAACCCGTCGCCCTGGGGGAGCGCACCACCTCCTTCCGCGACTGGGCCCGCCGGCTCGCCGCCCACGTCGCCGACGGCGGCCTCGACCACGAACTGCCCTACTGGGAAGAGGCCGTGACCGCCGAGCCGCTTCCCCCCGCCCACGCCGACGGCACGGACGACGGCGACGACGCCGCGCTCACCGTGGAACTGGAGGAGGACGACACCACGGCCCTGCTGCGTGCCGCGCCCGCCGCCTACCGCACCCGCGTCAACGACGTCCTGCTGACGGCGCTTGCCCTGTCGCTGGCCCGCTGGACCGGGAGCGAGCGGGTCCGCCTGGACCTCGAAGGACACGGCCGCGAGGACGTGCTCGACGACGTCGACCTCTCCCGTACGGTCGGCTGGTTCACCACCGTGCACCCGGTCGCCCTGCGGATCCCCGAACCGGACGACCTCTCCGCCGCCCGGGACTGGCGGGCCCTGGTGAAGTCGGTGCGCCGCCAGCTGCGCGCCGTACCCGGCAACGGCCTCGGCTTCGGCGCCCTGCGGACCTTCGGACCGCCGGAGGTGCGTGAACGGCTCGGTGCGGGGGCACACGGGCAGGTGGTCTTCAACTACCTCGGCCAGTGGGACGCCCGCCCCGCCGCCTCAGGGGGTGGACTGGTCCGCACCGAGCACGGCTCCTTCGGACAGGACCACGACCCCCGGGACAGCGGTTCGCACCCGCTGGAAGTGGTCGGCGCGGTGCGGGACGGGCGCCTCGCCTTCACCTTCAACCACCGCTCCGGCGGCCTCGGCGCGGCGGCCGTACGGCGCGTCGCCGAGGAGTTCGCCCAAGCACTGCGCCACATCGCCCACCACGCGAGGGGCTGAGCGTCACCGGCCCCCGACCGCCTCCGACAGAACCTGAACCGGCCGAGTCCGCCGGACCGGCCCGACCGCACACACGACAGGAGAGCACGGCATGGACGAGAACACCCGCTACCAGGTGCTGCGCAACGACGAGGACCAGTACTCGCTCTGGCCGGTCGAGGTCGAGGTACCCGCGGGCTGGCAGCCCGTCGGCAAGGAGGGCACCGAGGAGGAGTGCTCCGCCCACGTCGACGAGGTGTGGACCGACATGCGCCCGCGCAGCCTGCGCGAGCGCATGCAGAACGCGCAGGCGTGATCCGCCCGCGTCCGAAGGACCGTGGGTGCGCGGGGACGGTGACCTCCGCCCCCGCGCACCCGCGGTCCGCACCCTCCCGGCACCGCCCGCCGACCCCGGGCGGCGTCCCGCGACCACGGCCCCCCGGCGTACCCGTTCCGTCCGCCCCGCCACCAGGAGCCCGCAGATGACACCCGCCCTGAGAACCGAACGGCTCGACTTCACGCCCTACCGCCCCGAGGACGAGGACCACTTCGTGGCCCTGCTCCAGGAGGAGCGGGTACGGCACTGGATGGGCCAGGGCCAGGTGCCCGACGCCGAACTGCGCGCCCTGTTCCGCGCCATCCTCACCGACGTCTACCCCACGCGGCGGTTCGACGTGTGGGGCCTGTGGCGGCAGGACACCTACGTCGGCCATGCGGAGGTCAAGCAGACCGGCAACGTCGACGGCCACGAACTCGTCGTCGCCCTCGCGCCCGGGTACTGGGGCCAGGGCATGGGCACCGAGGTCATCCGCGGCCTGCTGCGCCACGCCGCCGACGACCTCGGCCTGACCGAGGCGTACGGCATGGTGGGCGCGGAGAACACGGCGAGTCTCGCCCTGTGCAAAAGACTGGGCTTCCGCCATGTGCGGGACGTGACCGGCGACGACGGCACGGTGACCCAGATGGTCGTCATCTCCACCACGGGGGCGGCCTGAGCCCTCGGAGCACATGCGCTCAGAGCCCGTGATCTCAGGGGGTCAGCACGATCCTGCCGAACACCTCGCCCGCGTCCATCGCGCGGTGGGCCGCCGCCGCCCGGTCCAGCGGCAGCACCTCGTACACGCCATCCTGTGCAGCCGCTTCCCCCGGCCGCAGGAGCCGACAGTGCGCTCAGCGCGGGAGCGTCGAGGTGAGGCGCCGCAGCGCGGCCCGGCCGGGCGGGCCCCAGGTGGCTTTGCCGCCCAGGCGGCCGTGGACGCCCGCCTCGCCGATGAGGACGCAGGCGAACGCCTTGAGCACCGCCCAGCCGCGGGCGCGGCGAAGGGTCGCCGGGTCCGGGGCCGGCCGGTAGGCGGCGTGGAACCGGCCGGCGGCGCCGTCCGGCAGCAGCAGCCACGCGGCGGCGAGATCGCAGGCCGGATCACCCGCGAAGAGGTCGCCGAAGTCGATCACGCCGCAGAACGTGCCGTCCGCCGTGAGGACGTTGGCCGGATGCAGGTCACCGTGCAGCCACAGCGGCGGCCCGGCCCACTCGGGCGCGGCGACGGCGTCCTCCCACACGGCACGTACGGCGTCCGGGTCGGAGATCAGCCCCGCTTCGGTGACCGAGGCCAGCCCCCGTTCGAAGCCCTCGGCCTGCCCGGTCAGCGGCCCGCCGCGGTCGCGTCCGGCCGGTGCTCCGTCGGGAGCGGGCCGGTGCAGGGCGGTGAGGAACGCGGCCAGGGTGTCGGCCGCCTCCGCGGCGCGTGTGGCGGGGGCACGGTCGGCGGGCGTTCCCCGTACCCAGGTGGTGACGATCCAGGGCCGCGGGAACCGTTCGGAGGGCTCGCCGAGGCGCTGCGGGACGGGGACCGGCAGGGGCAGCCGCGGGGCGAGCGCGGGCACGTGGGCGTGCTCCTTGCGCAGCAACTCGTCCGCGGAATCGGTGGCCCAGGGCAGTCGTACGGCCAGGTCGTCGCCGAGCCGCCACAACTGGTTGTCCCAGCCGCGCGGGCCGAGCCTCACGGGCCGGTCGGCCAGGTCGGGATGCTGGTCGCGCAGTAACTCCCGTATCAGTTCCGCGGTCATCTCGATCTCGCTGTGGGTCATGCGGAGCCACGATAGCCGGGCGGTGATCCACTGCCCGTGACACGGCACGGCACCATCCGCGGGTGGTCGTGGCGTTCCGTCGTGCGCGGGCACCGTGCCCGCCCGCATCGGGACACCGGCCCCACGCTCCCAGAGGCCCGTCGGCGCACGGTGGTTGCCGCTCCTCCCGTCCGGGCGGGACCGCTACCACCAGGGAGGCAGGGATGACGATGGATCGCCGACAGCTGACGGCCGCCGGGCACCGACTCCGTAACCGGGGTGGGGGCCCCGCCCCGCCGGCCGGCCCCCCCCCCAGCCCCCCCCAAACCCCCGCCCCCACGGACCCCAG
>NZ_JBHWHV010000019.1:0-142344 GCF_042732375.1 Streptomyces sp. NPDC059785 | reverse complement strand
TCCGCTTCGGCGCCGACCGCCACAAGGGCGTCGTCCGCGACCACACCACCGGCGACCTCAAAGTCGTCACCGTGACCGAGGAGAACGCGGCGGACGTCCTGGTCCACGACGCCCACGCCACCTCCCCCACCACCGCCTTCGCCCTCTCCCGCCTCGCCGACCCCGACACCCTCCACCACACCCCCATCGGCGTCCTCCGCGACACCGACCGCCCCGTCTACGACACCCAGATGGCCGACCAGCTCGACACCGCCATCGAACACAACGGCAAGGGCGACCTCGCCACCCTGCTGACCGGCACCGACACCTGGACCGTGGAGAGCTCCCATGACGTACGTCATCGCTCAGCCCTGCGTTGATCTCAAGGACAAGGCGTGTGTCGACGAGTGCCCCGTCGACTGCATCTACGAGGGCCCCCGGAAGATGTACATCAACCCCGACGAATGCGTGGACTGCGGAGCCTGCGAGCCCGTGTGCCCGGTCGAGGCCATCTTCTTCGAGGACGACACCCCCGAGGAGTGGGCCGATTTCCGCACCGCGGACACCGAGTTCTTCGCCGAGCTGGGTTCGCCGGGCGGGGCCTCGGGGGCCGGTCCGGCCGAGCGGGACCACCCCGTGGTGGCCGCGCTGCCGGTGCCGGCACCGTCCTGACGTCGGACAGAGTTCAAGCCGCGGCCACCCGCGCCTCATTGACGGCCGTCCGTCGTCTCCTTAGCGTCGTCCCGCACCTGGCACCACGTCAGCCACCGTGTCAGGCGCTTCTTCAGTCACCGCGTGAGGGAGGACCGGGCGTGCGTCGATGTCTCCGGGGAGCGTTCACGGTACTGCTCGTGCTCCTGGCCGGTACGCCCGCGGCCCACGCCGCGAGCGGCACCGCCGCCTCGCGTCCGTCCGGGCCGCTGCCCCTGGAGCGGCTCTTCGACAACACGGCGGTCAGTGACGACCAGCGGCCCGGCGAGGCGGATTTCGACGGCTCCGGCGGCTCCCTGTCGGCGCAGGACCTCACGGCCGCGGGCTGGACACCGGGCCGGACGCTCACCGTGCAGGGCGCGCGGCTGACCTGGCCGCGCCGGAACTCGGGCGAGCCCGACAACGTACGCGCCGACGGGCAGTCCGTGCGGGTGCGCGGGCGCGGGGACGCGCTCGCCCTCCTCGTCGCGGGCACGGGCGGCGCCGGCCTCGACGGCACGGGCACGGTGCGGTACGCGGACGGCGGCGGCTCCGCGTACCGGCTGACCGCCCCTGACTGGCGCACCGGGCCGCTCGCCACCAAGGCCGTGGCGCTGCCGCACCTCAACACCCCCGCCGGACAGCTCGCCGGGAAGACCCGGCTCTACGTGGTGACGGTGCCGCTCGCGCGGGGCCGCGAGGTGTCCTCCGTACGCCTGCCCCGCAACCGTGACCTGCACGTCTTCGCCGTCTCCGTACGCGCCTCCACGCGTGGCTGGACCGGGAGCTGGGCGGCCGCCACCTCCGGGTACACCGCCGTCGGGCCCTGGACGGACCGGACGCTGCGGCTCGTGGTGCACACCTCGCAGGGCGGCCCGCGGGTGCGGATCCGGCTCGACAACACCTTCGCGTCCGCTCCGGTGCGGATCGGTTCCGCGACCGTGGCGGTGCAGGCGGCGGGCGCGCTACCGGCCGGTGAGCCGGTGGCGCTGTCGTTCGGGGGCGCGGCCGGGACCGAGATCCCGGCGGGCGCGCAGGCGGTCAGCGATCCGGCGGGCTTCGACGTGCCGGCGGACGCGAACCTGCTGGTCAGTTTCCATCTGCCGGGGACGGTGACGGCGGCCCCCGTGCACCGGCTGGCCGTGCAGCGCTCGTACGTCAGCGAGCCCGGCGACCACGCGGGCGACGGCGGCGCCGGCGCGTACACCTCGACGCTCACCAGCTGGCCGCTGCTGACCGGGGTGGACGTGGGCGGCGGTCCCGGTTCCGTGGTGGTGCTCGGCGACTCCATCACGGACGGCGAGAAGTCGACGCAGGACGCCAACCACCGCTGGCCCGACGTGCTCGCCGACCGGGTGCGGACCTCGGCGGAGATCCCGCACTACGGCGTCCTCAACCAGGGCATCTCGGCCAACCGCGTGGTGAGCGACCGCTATCCCGGCGACGGGGTCTCCACCGACACCGGCGGGGTGAGCGCGCTGCACCGCCTCGACCGTGACGTGCTCGCGCAGACGTCGGCCCGTACGGCGGTCGTCTTCCAGGGCGTGAACGATGTGCGCTGGGGCGCGACGGCGGACCAGGTGATCGCCGGGCTGCGGGAGATCACGGCCCGCGCGCACGCCCGCGGGATCCGGGTCGTCGCCGCGACGATCGCGCCGTGCGAGGGCGAGTCGTTGTGCACCGCGGCGGCCGACGCGCAGCGCACCGCGGTGAACGCGTGGATCCGCGAGGCGGCGACGGCTCAGGGCCTGGACGGGGTCCTCGACTTCGACGCCGTACTGCGGGATCCGGAGCGTCCGGCGCGGCTGCTGCCCGCGTACGACAGCGGGGACCATCTGCACCCGGCGGACGCGGGCCTGGCCGCGCTGGCCGGCTCCGTGGACCTGCGGCTGCTCGCGCCGTGATGACGTCGCGTTCTAGACGTCCAGGTCGACGACGACCGGTGCGTGGTCCGAGGCGCCCTTGCCCTTGCGCTCCTCACGGTCCACGTAGGCGTCGGTGACGGACTTCGAGAAGGCCTCGTTGCCGTAGACCAGGTCGATGCGCATGCCGCGGTTCTTGGGGAAGCAGAGCTGGCGGTAGTCCCAGTACGTGTACGGGTGGTCGTACTTCAGGGGGCGCGGGACCACGTCCGACAGGCCGGACTCGCGCAGCGACGCCAGGGCGGCGCGCTCGGCCGGGGTGATGTGGGTGGCACCCTCGAAGGCGGCCAGGTCGTAGACGTCTTCGTCCGTCGGCGCCACGTTGTAGTCGCCGAGGACGGCGAAGGGCCGGGCGCCCGCCGCGTCGCCCGCGACCGCCGCCTTCAGGGCCTCGAACCACTGGAGCTTGTAGGCGTAGTGCGGGTGGTCCACCTCGCGGCCGTTCGGCACGTAGACCGACCAGACGCGGACCGGGCCGCAGGTGGCGGAGACGGCGCGGGGCTCCTGCACCCCGTCGTAGCCGGGGTCGCCGGGCAGGCCCCTGACGACGTCCTCGAGTCCTACGCGGGAGAGCACCGCCACCCCGTTCCACCTGCCGGTGGCGTGCACCGCTGACTCGTAGCCCAGCTCGCGCAGCTGCTCCGCCGGGAAGCCCTCGGCGGTGGTCTTGGCCTCCTGGAGGCAGAGCACGTCGGTGCCGCTGCTCTCCAGCCAGGCCAGCAGCCTCGGGAGACGGGCGGTGATCGAGTTCACGTTCCAGGTGGCGATGCGCATGTCCCACAACCTACCCGGCGGGTACGACAACGGGTCCGCGCGCACCCTCGGGGCACCGGCTTTTCGACAGGCGGACTTGCGACAGTTTCCGATCGACAGTTAGCCTGTCGAAATATGGAGTCGCCGGAGGAACGCGCGCCGCTCGGCCGCGAAGAGCTGGGGCAGGCCGCCCAGGAGCTGAGCACCACCCTGGGCCGGCTGCTGCGCAAGGTCCGCGCGGACGCCGCCGACCACGGTCTGACGCTGTCGCAGGCCTCGCTGCTGAAACGCCTCGACCGGGAGGGCCCGGAGACCCCCGCCGCGCTCGCCCGCGCGGAACTGGTCCGCCCGCAGTCGGTGCTCGCCACGGTGAACGCCCTCCAGGCCGACGGTCTGGTCGAACGGCGGCCGCACCCCACGGACGGCCGCCAGGTGCTGATCGTGCTCACCGCCCGGGGCCGCGAGCGGCTGCGCCGGCGCACCGAGCTGCGCCAGGACGCGATGGCCCGGATGCTGGCCGACCGGCTCACCCCGGAGGAACAGCACGCGCTCCGCGACTCGATCGACCTCCTCAGGCGGCTGTCCGAGGACTGAGCCCGCACGGCGAACACGAAGAACACGAAGAACACAAAGAACGCGAAGAACGCGAAGAACGCGAAGAACGCGAGATCCAGGGAGCAGCACACCATGCCCGCCACCATCCTCGACGAGCGCACGGCCCTCGTCCTCATCGACCTCCAGAAGGGCATCCTCGGCCTGCCGACGGTGCACCCGTCCGACGAGGTGCTGAAGAACTCGGCACGGCTGGCCGAGGCGTTCCGGGCGCGGCGGCTGCCGGTCGTCCGCGTCCGCGTCACCTGGTCCCCCGACGGCGGCGACCTGCCGGTGAGCCGGGAGGCCACGCGCGGCCCGGCGAGCGTGCCGCCCGCGGAGTTCGCCGAGTTCCCCGCCGAACTCGGCCCGCTGGGCGACGACATCGTGATCACCAAGCGGCACTGGGGCGCCTTCACCGGTACGGAGCTGGACCTCCAGCTCCGCCGCCGGGGCGTCACCCAGATCGTGCTCGGCGGGATCTCGACCTCCATCGGCGTGGAGTCCACGGCCCGCTCGGCCTTCGAGCACAGCTACCACCTGACAGTGGTGACGGACGCCACCACCGACACGGACGCCGACGCGCACGCGCACAGCTTCGGCAAGATCTTCCCGCGGATCGCCGAGCTCGGCACGGTGGACGAGGTGCTCGGCCTGCTGGCCGCCCGCCCCGCCGCCTGACGTGCCGGACCCCGGCCGGGCCGGGGTCCGGACGCCCGCGGGCGCTCAGACCTCGGCCGACGTGCCCGGCGTGAGGCGCAGGTGCTCGGTACCGCCCAGGGCGCCGATCTGCCGGTCGTAGATCGGCCGCGCGAGGTCCGTCAGCAGGGCGTCGTGGACGTCGTACGCGCGCTGGGGCTTCACCTCGCGCACGTAGTCGATGACCTCGGAGATCTTGTTCCACGGGGCCATCACCGGGAGCATCAGCGTCTCGACGGACTGCCCCGGCACGGTCAGCGCGTCGCCGGGGTGGAAGATCCGGCCGCCGTCGACGAGATAGCCGACGTTGGTGATGCGCGGGATGTCCGGGTGGATCACGGCGTGCAGTTCGCCGTGCACCTGGACGTCGAAGCCCGCGGCGGTGAAGGTGTCGCCGTGCCCGACCGTGTGCACCCGGCCCGGGAAGGCGGCCGACACCTGCTCCGCGACGGACCTCAGGGTCCAGCACTCGGCCTCCGGGTTCGCCTCCAGACCGGCCCGCAGCCGGCCCTCGTCGAAGTGGTCCGGATGCTCGTGGGTGACCAGGATCGCCTCGGCGCCGACCGCGGCGTCCTCCTCGCTGTACCCGCCGGGGTCGATGACGAGCGTGCGCCCGTCCTTCTCGAGGCGGACACAGGCGTGCGACTTCTTCGTGAACCTCATGGCACCCATCCTGCCCCGTTCCGCCCGCCGGGGCGCCGCCGGAGGGCGGTGATCCGCCGGTCCGCCTCCCGGCCGTCACTCCTGCGGTGTGGTCTCCTCCCGGATGACCGCCTGCGCGACCTTGAAGGCGCTGTTGGCGGCCGGTACGCCGCAGTAGACGGCCGCCTGGAGCAGTACTTCCTTGATCTCGACCGGCGTCAGGCCGTTGCGCAGCGCCGCCCGCGTGTGGAAGGCGAGTTCGTCCAGGTGGCCGCCCGCGACCAGCGCCGTCAGCGTGACGCAGCTCCGCGAGCGCCGGTCGAGGCCGGGCCGGTTCCAGACCTCCCCCCACGCGTACCGCGTGATGAACTCCTGGAAGTCCCCGGAGAACGCGTCCGCCGACTCCAGCGCCCGGTCCACGTGCGCGTCCCCCAGCACCTCGCGGCGGACCTTGAGCCCGGCGTCGTACGGGTCGGGGCGGCCCAGCGCCTCGGGCTGCACCGCGGCGGGCCCGATCTCGGCGACCGGCGACACCGGCGGGGGCGGGTTCAGGACCGGCTTCACCGGCGGCGCCGGGAGCACCGTCTGGCCCGTCGCCCCTTCGGGATAGAGGGGCTGCCAGGCGGTGGAGAAGTGACGCACCAGCAGGTCCGTGACCGCGGCGGGCTGCTCCACCGGGACCAGGTGCGAGGCCCCGGGTACGACGGCGAGCCGGGCGTCCGGTATCCCGGCGACCAGCGTGCGCGCCTCGGCAGGCCCGGTGACCTGGTCGTCGGAGCCGACGAGGACGAGGGTCGGGGCACCGATCCGGCCGAGTTCGGCGCGTACGTCGAAGGCGGCGAGCGCCTCGCAGGCCGCGATGTAGCAGCCGGGGTCGGTGGTGCGCACCATCTGCACCGCCCACTCGGTGATGGCGGGCTGGGCCGCCGCGAACCCGCCCGTGAACCACCGCTCCGGCGCGGAACGCGCGATCGGCTCCAGCCCGTTCGACCGTACGACCACACCGCGCTGGCGGAACTCGTCGGCCGTGCCGAAGCGGGGCGAGGCGGCGATCAGGGCGAGCGAGGCGAGCCGTTCGGGATGGCGCAGCGCCAGCTCGGCGCCGACCGCGCCGCCGAACGCGCACCCGGCGTACCCGAACCGCTGCACCCCCAGCTCGTCGAGCGTGGCGAGCAGCCGGCCGGCCAGTTCGGCGACGGAACCGGCCGGGTACGCCGGTGCGCCGCCGTGGCCCGGCAGGTCGTACCGGAAGACCCGCCACGTCCGGGTCAGCTCCGGGATCTGCCGGTCCCACATGTGCCACGTCGTCCCGAGGGACGGGCCGAGGATGAGCACCGGGGCGTCGTCCGGGCCGTCGAAGCGGTACTGGAGGCCGGGGGTCTTCGTCTCACTCACCGCTCCACGCTAACCGCCGGAGCTGAGAGTGCGGCCCCGGGGCCCCCGCACTCCGCACCGGCCTCCCGCACTTCACCGACGGACCCTCACACCGTCTTCACCGGGCGACCGTCGCGGCCTTCACCGGGAGTCCGTCGAGGCGTCGCGGCGTCAGGAAGTCAGAAGTCCTCGCCGGACGTGCCGAGGCCGGTCAGGGCGCCGACCGGGTCGAGGTCGGGGGTGCCGCGCGGCCACCAGTCCTCCCGGTCCGGCTCGGACTCGTACGCGTACCACAGGCCGTCCCGGCCGAGGCGGAGCTGCACATGGCCGCGCGGGTGGGTGAGGTGGTTGCGCCAGGGGCGGAAGGCGGGCAGGTCGGCCGCGAGGAGGAGCGGGCGGGCGCGGTCGAACCGGCCCGCCGGCGGGTCCCACGCCTCTTCGAGCACGCTCAGCCCGTCGAGGCCGCCCTGCCGCCAGGCCGCCACGGCACGCGCGAGGTCGGCCGGGGTGCGGCCGGTGGCGGTGGCCAGCGCGGAGTACAGGGCGCGAGTCCCGGCGGTGAGCCCGGAACCGGGGCGCGCGGCGGCGATCCGTACCGCGTCCTGCCACAGGGTCAGCCCCGCGACCGGGTCCCGTCCGACCGTGAGCAGCGCGTGCGCGCGGCCGGCCGCGTCCGTGGCCAACTGGTCGAGCGCGAACGGGTCGGGGCCGCCCGGTGCGCCCGGATAGGCCGGAGGCTGCTCGGGGTGCGGCGGCGCGGGCAGCGGCGGCGGCAGGGGCGGGAGCGCGCGCGGCGCCAGGGCGTCCTTGGCGCGGACACCCGGCAGCGGTGCCGGGTCCTGTCCCTGGGCGGCGCGGGCCGCACGGGTGGCGTTGCGCCGGGACAGCGCGTCGAGCAACTCGCGTTCGCCCCGGCCGCGCAGCAGGAGCAGGACGAAGGGGTCCTCGTCCAGCAGCCGTGCCGTCTGGTAGCAGAGCGCGGCGGCGTGCTTGCAGGGGTGCCCGGAGTCGGGGCAGGTGCAGTGCGGGCGGAGGTCGCCTGGCACCGGCAGCAGCGGAACTCCGGAGTCGGCGAGGGAGCGGGGCAACTCCTTGTCGAGCAGGGCGGCGATGTGCCCGGGCCGCTCGGCGGCGGCGTCCAGGAAACGGTCCCAGTCGGTGTCGTCCAGCGTCCGCAGCCGCACCTGTACGCGGTACGGGCGCGGGCGGCTGCCGTGCACGTAGCCGAGGACGAGCCCGGGTGTCACGGTGATCGCGTCCACGTGGCCCTGCCCCGCGTACCGCCGTCCCCGTGCGAGCCGCGCCGGGTCGAGCGCGCCCCGCTCCAGCGCGGACACCCAGGCGTTGCCCCACCAGGACTCCGCGAACGCGTCCGCGTCCGGCGCCGGACGCGGCGGAAACGCCGGGAAGGTCCGCCGCAGCTCGCCGTCCCGGCGGGGGGATGCCATGGAACGCCCGCGCCCGGGGAGTACGGGCGGCTCGGACAGCTCAGCCAGTTCGGACGCCTCGGGCAACTCGGGTGGTTCGGGCTCTGGAGGTGTCGTGCGCTCCGAGGGATCGCCGGTGCCCTCCCGGCCGCCACCGGGAGCCGCTTCCGACGGCACTTCCACAGGCGGCTCGAGGGCACCGGCCGTGTCGGCGAGCAGTCTCCGGAGGTCTCGTACCCGGCGACCCGTGTCCTGACCGGAAGACTGGGACAGGGAGGGGCGGGGGCTGCCGCCGGTCCCGGAGCGGGACGGACGCGGGCCGTCGTCGGTTTCGGAGTGAGCCGGGTTACGGTCGCTACCGATCCCGGAGCGGAACGGACGCGGGTCGCCGTCAGTCGCGGAGCGGGACGCGCGAGAGTCACCGTCGGCCCCGGAGCCGGACGCACCACGGCCACTGCCGGCCCCCGAGCAGGACGCGCGAAAGCCACCGTCAACCCCGGAACCGGACGCACCACAGTCGCCACCAGCCCCCGAACAGGACGCGCGAAAGCCACCATCAGACCCGCAGCCAGCCGCACCACAGTCGCCACCAGCCCCCGAACAGGACGCGCGAAAGCCACCATCAACCCCGGAGCCAGCCGCACCACGGCCACTGCCGGCCCCCGAGTCGGTGGACGTCCCGGAAGTCGTAGCGCCACCCTCCTCGGCTCCGCCAACTCCCCCTCCGCCAACTCCCCCTCCGCCAAAGCCCCTTCGCTCCCGTCGCTGCTGCTGCTTCCGCTCCCGCTCCTGCTCCTGCTGCCGCCGCTGCGACGCCCGCGCGGCGCGCAGCGCGTCGCGCGCCACGTCACCGGGTCGCGCCGCACCCGCGGGCGAAGCCGCGCCCGCAGACGATGCCGCATCCGTGACCGGCACGTCCGTGACCCGCACGTCCGTGACCCGCACGTCCGTGACCGGCGCATCGGCGGCCGGCTCATTCCTGACCGGCGTTTCCGGGGCCGGCGTATCCGCCACCGCCGCCTTCGCGGCAGCAGCCCCCGTCCCGGCGGCGCGGCGCAGCGCCTCGCGGGCCGCGTCGCCCGGGCGCGGTCCGGTGACGGGGCGCGGGGCGGCGACAGGGCCCGGGGCGGCGTCGGTGGCCGAGGGCGCCGGACGCTCCCGCGCGGCCCGCAGCGCCCGCCGCGCCTCGTCGGCGGGACGCGCCCCGTCCGCGGGGCGCGGCTCACCAGCCGGACGCGCCCCACTCACAGGACCCGCCCCGTCCGCCGGACACGGCCCCTCCGCAGGACCCGCCCCGTCCGCGGGACGCGGCTCGTCCGGGTTCGCGTTCACGTGTCTCTCCGTAGTGACACCAGGTCGGACAGTTCGCGGTCGGTGAGTTCCGTCAGGGCCGCCTCGCCGCTTCCGAGGATCGCGTCGGCCAGTGCGCGCTTGGCCGCCAGCATGTCCGCGATGCGGTCCTCGACCGTGCCCTCGGTGATCAGGCGGTGGACCTGGACGGGCTGGGTCTGGCCGATGCGGTAGGCGCGGTCGGTGGCCTGTTCCTCCACCGCCGGGTTCCACCAGCGGTCGAAGTGGACGACGTGGCCCGCGCGGGTCAGATTCAGGCCCGTGCCCGCGGCCTTGAGGGAGAGGACGAGGACGGGGGTGGCGCCGCTCTGGAAGCGGTCGACCATGTTCTCGCGGTCAGCGACGGGGGTGCCGCCGTGCAGCAGCTCGGCGGGGACCGCGCGGGAGGCCAGGTGGGCGGCGATGAGGCGGGCCATGCCCACGTACTGCGTGAAGACGAGCGCGGAGCCGTCCTCGGCGAGCACCGTGTCCAGCAGCTCGTCCAGCAGGGCGAGTTTGCCGGAGCGGGTGGCCAGGGCGTGCGGTGCCGTCGCCGCGTCCTCCTTCAGGTACAGGCCGGGGTGGTCGCAGATCTGCTTGAGGGACGTGAGCAGCTTGAGGACCAGGCCGCGGCGGGCGATGCCGCCGGTGGTCTCGATGGTGAGCATCGACTCCCGCACCACCGCCTCGTACAGCGACGCCTGTTCGCGGGTGAGGGGGACCGGGCGGTCCGTCTCCGTCTTGGGCGGCAGCTCGGGGACGATGCCCGGGTCGGACTTCCTGCGGCGCAGCAGGAAGGGGCGGACCAGGCGGGCGAGCCGCTCGGCGGCCTCTCCCCGCTCCTCGTGCTCCCCGTTCTCCACCGCCCGGGCGTGCCGGGCGCGGAAGGACTTGAGGGGGCCGAGGAGTCCGGGGGTGGTCCAGTCGAGCAGGGCCCACAGCTCGGAGAGGTTGTTCTCCACGGGGGTGCCGGTGACGGCCACGCGCGCGGGGGACGGAATGGTGCGCAGGGCCTTCGCGGTCGCCGAGTACGGGTTCTTGACGTGCTGGGCCTCGTCGGCGACGACCATGCCCCACCGCTGTCCGGCCAGTTGTGCCGCGGCCGTGCGCATCGTCCCGTACGTCGTCAGGACGAAGCCGCCGTCGAGGCCGTCGAGGGTGCGCTCGGGGCCGTGGAAGCGGCGGACGGGGACGCCGGGGGCGAAGCGGGTGATCTCCCGCTGCCAGTTGCCCAGCAGGGAGGCGGGGCAGACGACGAGGGTCGGTGCGCTGTGGGCGCGGCGCAGGTGCAGGGCGATCACGGTGACCGTCTTGCCGAGTCCCATGTCGTCGGCGAGGCAGCCGCCGAGTCCGAGGGAGGTCATGAGGTCGAGCCAGGCCAGGCCGCGCAGTTGGTAGTCCCGGAGGGTGGCGGCGAGGCCGGGCGGCGGCTCGGCGGGGGTCACGCCCGCGGTGAGCCGGTCGCGGAGCGTGGCGAGCGCGCCCACGGGCACCGCTTCGACGGTCTCGCCGTCGACCTCCGCGGTGCCGGTGAGGGCCGCGGAGAGCGCGTCGACGGGGTCGAGCAGGCCCAGTTCGCGTTTGCGGGCCTTGCGGACCAGGGCCGGGTCGACGAGCACCCATTGGTCCCGCAGCCGGACGACCGGGCGGTGCGCCTCGGCCAGGCCGTCCATCTCGGCCTCGGTGAGCGGCTCGCCGCCGAGCGCGAGCTGCCAGCGGAACTGGAGCAGTTCCTCGCTGTCGAAGAAGCCGGTGCCGTCGGTGGCGGAGCCGGGCGCGGGGCGGACCACGGCCGCCGCGGTCAGGTCCTGGGCGAGGTCGCGGGGCCAGTGCACGGCGACGCCGGCCGCGCCGAGCCGGGTGGCCGCCCGCCCGAGGAGGTCGGTGAGCTCCTGTTCGGACAGGGCCAGGACGTCGGGCACGTCCTGTTCCCAGAGGCGGTCCAGGGGCGGCCAGACGCGGGCGGCGCGGCGGACGGCGAGGGCGGCGTCCACGCGCGCGCGGGGCCCGAACGCGGCGTCGGCCTCGCCCGCCCAGAGCGCGGCGGCGTCCACGACGAGGGTCGGGTCGGCGAGGCTGTGCACCTGGACGACGGCGGCGCCCGCGCGGTGGGTGTCCTCACCGTCGTCGAAGAGCTGGTAGGCGGACAGGTCGAGGCGGAGCGAGACGCGCACGCCCGCGTCCATGCCCGCGGCGACCTCCGCCGCCCAGTCCCGGGCGGCGGGCAGGCGCTGCGGGCCGCGTGCCGCGAAGGGCAGGCCCGAGCTGTACGGGGCGGCCGGGGTGCGGGGCAGGGTGTCGGCGACGGCGTCGAGGAAGGCGCGCAGCAGCGGTTCCGGCTCGGGCAGGCGCAGCGGGCCGCGGCCCTCCAGCGGCACGGCGTGCCCCTCGTACGGGAGGGCGGCGGCCACGGCCCTGAGGTGGGCGATGTCGTCCGGGTCCAGGGGGCCCGCCCGCCAGGCGTCGTGGCCGTCGGCCGTGAGCCCCGGCAGCAGCCGGCCGCGCGCGACGAGCCGCAGGGCGTGCAGCGCCGCCGCGCCCCAGCAGGCGGTAGCCGGATGCGCGCCGGGCCCGCGCCGCGCGTCGGCCAGCAGGGGCAGCGCCTCGGCGATCCCCAGCGTGTACGCGGGCACGGCGCCCCGCCGGACCGCACCCCCGTGCCGCCGCACGACGGTCAGCTCGGTCCTCACCGGCTCGCCCGGCTCGACCCGCCCGGCCGGCTCACCCTCTCCGGACGGGCCGCCCCGTCCGGCACCGCCCCCGCCACCCCCCGCGGGCAGCGGATCGCCCTCCGGGTCCCAGAAGGCGATCCGGCCGGCGCGCGGCAGCGGGGCGGGCAGGAAGACCGCGGCGAGCCGTCCGGGCAGGGCCGCCCGGGCCGCCGTGTCCCCCGCTGTCCGCAGCGTGCCGCTCATCCGTCCGGTCACCTCCCGCCCCTGGTCGTGTCGGTCCCGCCAGTCGTCTCCGACTCTACGGGCGGGGTCTGACAATCGGCCCCGGCGGCGGCCGGGAGGGGGCCGCCGGGAACTGTCAGGGGATCGTGCGCGAGACGACGTAGACCATGGGGTGGCGCGGGTCGGAGCGGTTCACCACGACGTCCTGGGTGGGGGCGGGGTCCTTCTGCCGGTGGACGAGGCCCGACCAGGGGCCGGGTCCGGTGAAGTCCCAGCCGATGATCCGCTGGTCGCGGGCGCTGATGGTGAGGTCGTCCTGCTTCAGCGCGTCGGCGGAGGTCCCGATGTTCTTGAGGAACGTGTCCAGGCCGTCGTTGCTGGTGCGGAACTGGACGTAGAGGCGGCTGGTCTTCCAGTTGTTGGTCTCGTAGTAGGCGACCCGGTCGGACCAGCCCGGGACGGGCACGTGGTACAGGCGCCGCTGGACGCGCGAGGGCCAGCCCTCGGTGAGGCCGGTCGCGGAGTACTTCTTCTCCTTGTCCTTGCCGCTGTTGCGGCTCTGGTCGGCGGAGATCACCAGATAGCCGGCCGGGACGCCGATGAGCAGCACGATGATCAGCAGCGTCAGCGCGCGCCTGCGGATCATGTGCCCGCGGCCCTCGGGCGGCTGCGAGGGCTCGTCCGGGGGTGCCGCCTGGTGCGGCAGGGAGGCCGTCACAGCGAGTCCTGGGTGGTGCGGCGGGTCTCCGCGTACCGCTCGTAGCGCTCGTACCGTTCGACGCGGCGGCGCTTGGCGCGGCGGAAGCGGCGGGCGACCAGGCGCGCGAGGTCCGCGGCGCCGACCATGCCTGCCTCGGGGCCGAGCTGGGCGCGGGCGATACGGGCCTCGGGCCGGTAGCCGCGGCCGGTGAGGTGGCGCCGGAAGGCGTCCCGGGCGGGCCCGATCAGCAGGTCGTCGGCGGCCGAGACGCCGCCGCCGATGACGAAGCAGGAGGGGTCGAGGGCGGCGGCCAGGTTGGCGATGCCGACGCCGAGCCACTGGCCGATGTCCTGGAGCAGTTCGATGCACATGGCGTCGCCCTCGCGGGCCAGCTCGGTGATCATCGGGCCGCTGATGTCGCCGATGGCGCCCTTGACGTGCTCGATGATCCCGTACGCCACCGGGGAGTCGGCCGCGGCCAGCTCGCGGGCCTCGCGGACCAGGGCGTTGCCCGAGCTGTACTGCTCCCAGCAGCCGCGGTTGCCGCACGGGCAGCGGTGGCCGCCGGGCACGACCTGCATGTGGCCGAACTCGCCGGCGACTCCGAACTTGCCGCGCTTGACCTGGCCGTCCTCCAGGATCGCGCCGCCGATGCCGGTGCCCAGCGTGATCATGACGAGGTGGTCCTCGCCGCGTCCGGCGCCGAAGCGCCACTCGGCCCAGGCGGCGGTGTTGGCGTCGTTGTCGACCAGGACGGGCACGGACAGGCGCCCGGAGAGGCGGTCGCGCAGCGGCTCGTTGCGCCAGGACAGGTGGGGGGCGAACAGGACGCGGTTGCGGTCGGCGTCGACCCAGCCGGCCGCGCCGATGCCGACCGCGTGCACGTCGTGCCGGTCGGAGAGGTCCAGGACCAGTTCGACGATGGTGTCCTCGACGACCTTGGGGCTCTTGGACTTGTCCGGGGTCTCGGCCCGCACCTTCTCCAGGATGGTGCCGTCGGCGTCGACGACGCCCGCCATCACCTTCGTACCGCCGATGTCGATGCCCACGGTGGGTACCCGGGGGGCCGTCAGATGGGATCGGCGTTCCCGGGTGCCCGCGGTCCGCAGGACGGTGGCCCGGCGGGAGCCGATGGGGGCGCTCCCCGCGCGCGCGGAGCCGAGGGCCCGGGGCAGGGCCAGTTCGCGGTAGGTGCTCATCGCGCCGATTCTGCCTCACGCCGCGGCGGCCCCGCATGGCGGCGCCCTGCGGGACCGTCCGTCACTCGTCGGTGGCGCTCTTGCGTGGGTGTCCGCCCAGGTGGGCCGGGGCGGGGGCGCGCTCCAGTTCGTGGCGGAGGTCGTCCAGCTCGCTGCCACCCGCCATCTGGCGGGTCAGCTCGTCCAGGGTGATCTCGTCACGGGTGTGGCTGCCGAACATGGTGCCGCGCTTGAGGAGCACGAATCGGTCGCCCACGAGATACGCGTGGTGCGGGTTGTGGGTGATCAATACAACACCAAGTCCGGCGTCCCGTGCGGCGGCCACATATTTGAGGACCACACCGGACTGCTTGACGCCCAGGGCGGCGGTGGGCTCGTCGAGGACCAGGACCTTGGCGCCGAAGTAGACGGCGCGGGCGATGGCCACGCACTGGCGCTCGCCGCCGGACAGGGTGCCGATGGGCTGGTCGACGTCGCGCAGGTCGATGCCCATGCGGAGCAGTTCCGCGCGGGTGGTGCGGCGCATGAGGTCGACGTCCAGGCGTTTGAAGGGTCCGGCGCCCTTCGTCGGCTCGGAGCCGAGGAAGAAGTTGCGCCACACGGGCATCAGCGGGACGACGGCGAGGTCCTGGTAGACGGTGGCGATGCCGCGGTCCAGGGCCTCGCGCGGGGAGGCGAGGCGGGTGTCCTCGCCCTCGATGCGGAAGGTGCCCCCGTCGTGTTGGTGCAGCCCCGCGATGATCTTGATGAGGGTGGACTTGCCCGCGCCGTTGTCGCCGAGGACGCAGGAGACGTCCCCCGCGTGCACCTCCAGGGAGACGCCCTCCAGGGCGCGCACGTTGCCGTAGTACTTGCTGACGCCGTCCAGCTCGACGAGCGCCGTGTGCTCCCCGGCCGCCGTGCTCGCCGTGGTCGCCGTGATGTCCTTGGTGTCCTTAGTGCCCTTGGTGTCCGTCACTTGATGGCCTCCGCGCGCTTGCGGACCCAGGCGTTCAGCAGGGTCGCGAGGAGCAGCATCGCTCCGAGGAAGAACTTGAACCAGTCGGCGTTCCACTCGGCGTAGACGATGCCCTTGTCGGTCATGCCGAAGATCAGTGCGCCGATCGCCGAGCCGACCGCGGAGCCGTAGCCGCCGGTGATCAGGCAGCCGCCGATGACGGCCGCGACGATGTAGATCAGCTCCTTGCCGACGCCCTCCCCCGACTGCACCACGTCGAAGGAGAAGAGCAGGTGCTGGCCGGAGACCCAGGCGGCGAAGCCGACGCCCATGTAGAGGCCGATCTTGGTGCGGTCGACGGGGACGCCGACCGCGCGGGCCACGTCCTTGTTGCCGCCCACCGCGAAGATCCAGTTCCCGGCGCGGGTGCGCAGCAGGATCCAGGAGGCGATGGCGATCAGGCCGATCCACCACAGGATGGTGATCTTGTAGTCGACGCCGCCGATGGTGATGACGGACGCGAAGACGGCGTGGGCGGACGCGAAGCCCTCCATGTCGGAGATCGACTTGGTGCCGACCGTGCCGCTGATGGCCGTGGTCAGGCCGAGGTTCGCGCCGGTCAGCATCAGGAAGGTGCCGAGCGTGATGATGAAGCTGGGCAGCTTCGTACGGGTCAGCATGAAGCCGTTGAAGGCGCCGATGGCGAGCGTGACCAGCAGGGAGACGCCGACGCCGACCCAGACGTTCGCGGTCATCTGGTAGCTGAACATCGACGAGGTGAGCGCCGAGGACGTCACCAGAACGCCCGCGGACAGGTCGAACTCGCCGCCGATCATCAGCAGCGCCACCGGCACCGCCATGATGCCGAGGGTGGACGCCGCGTACAGCACCGTGGCGAGGCTGGCGGCCCGCAGGAAGCTGTCCGCGACGATCGCGAAGAAGAGGAAGACGGCGATCGCGCCGACCACGGAGCCCAGCTCGGGGCGGCCGAGGAGGCGGCGCAGCGGCGAGGTGCGCAGCAGCCGTTCGTCCGTCGTGGTGCCCGGCGCCGGTGCCGGTGCTGTGGCGGTCATCGTGTCCCCCGGTCCGTGTACTCGGCCAGGGCGCCGGCCTGGTCCTTGGTGATGATCTGCGGCCCGGTGAGGACCGGCTGCCCGCCGCCGAGGACGTCGGCGTTGTACTTGTACAGCCACAGCAGGTCCACGGCCTGGTAGCCCTGGAGGTAGGGCTGCTGGTCGACGGCGAAGCCGAGGGTGCCGTCCTTGAGCTCGGCGGCGACCTTGGCGTTCAGGTCGAAGGTGTCGATCTCCGCCTTGCTGCCCGCCTCGTCCGCGGCCTTGACGGCGGTGTCCGCGTACGGCGCGCCGAGCGTGACGACCGTGTCGATGGACTTGTCGGCCTGGAGCTTGGCGCTGATCGAGGACTGCACGGAGGACATGTCGGTGCCGGTGACGTACAGGTTCTGCACCGTGCCGTCGAAGGTCTTCTTCACCCCGGCGCAGCGCTGCTCGTGACCCACGTTGCCCTGCTCGTGCAGGATGCACAGCGCCTTCTTGCGGCCGCGCTCGTTCAGCTCGTCGCCGACCGCCTCGCCGGCGATGGTCTCGTCCTGCCCGATGTGGGTGAGCGCGCCGAACTCCTTGGACTCGGCGGAGCCCGAATTGACGGTGATGACCGGGATGCCCGCCTTCTCCGCGCGGGCGACGGCGGCCTTCATCGCGTCCGGCTTGGCGAGGGTGACGATGATCCCGTCGACCTTCTTGTCCACGGCGGCGTCCACGAGCTGCGCCTGCTGCTGCGCCTCGTCGTCGTGCGAGTACAGGAAGTTGATGTTGTCCTTGCGGGCCGCCTGCTCGGCGCCGCTCTTGACGATGTCCCAGAAGGTGTCGCCGTCGCCCGAGTGCGTGATCATGGCGATGGTCCACTTGGGCGTGTTCACCGCGGCCCTGCCCTGGGCGGCGGCCGCCTTGCGGGCGTCCTCGGCGCGCTTGCCGCCGGTGCTGCTGCAGCCCGCGAGGGATACGCCGAGCGCCCCTGCGAGGGCGATGGATACCCACGTCCGAGTCCGTGCCACGAGGCCGTGCCCTTCTTGCTCTGTTCCCTGGTCACACCAAGTATTCGTCCCTTGGTCGCACCAAGTATCGAACACCGGGACCGGCGACCGGGTCATCGGGTACCGCGCGCGGTGTATTTCTCCAGCACGGGCACGTCCTTCTTGGTCACCACGGCCGGGCCGGTGAGCACCGGACGGCCGCCACCCAGCGTGTTCGCGTTGTACTTGTAGAGCCACAGCTCGTCCACCGCGAGATAGCCCTGGAGGTAGGGCTGCTGGTCGACGGCGAAGCCGACCTCGTCGTTCTTGAGGCGCTTGACGACCTCGGCGTTCAGGTCGAAGGTGTCGATCTCCGCCTTGCTGCCCGCGTCGCTCTTGGCCTTCACGGCGAGCGCGGCGATCGGGGCGCCGAGCGTGACGACCGCGTCGATGTCCTTCGCCGACTGGAGCTTCGCCTCGATCGCGGACTGGGCGGAGGGCGCGTCGGTGCCCGTGACGTTGAGGTTCTGCACCGTGCCGTCGAAGGTCTTCTTCACCCCGGCGCAGCGCTGCTCCAGGGAGACGTTGCCCTGCTCGTGGACGACACAGAGCGCCTTCTTCAGCTTGCGCCCGGTCAGCGCGTCGCCGACGGCCTCGCCGGCCACGGACTCCTCCTGCCCGATGTGTGTCAGCGCCCCGAAGCGCTGCGAGTACTCGGAGCCGGAGTTGATCGTCACCACCGGGATGCCGGCCGCCTTCGCCTTGGCCAGGACGTCCTTCATCGCCTCGGGCTTGGCGAGGGTGACGATGATCCCGTCGACCCTCTTGTCGATGGCGGACTGGACGAGCTCGGCCTGCCCCTTGGCCTCCTCGTCGTTGGAGTAGAGGAATGTCACGTTGTCCTTGGCCGCGGCCTGCTCGGCGCCGCTCTGCACGATGTCCCAGAAGGTGTCGCCCGCGCCCGCGTGGGTCACCATGGCGATCTTGAGCCGCGGGGTGCTGACGGCCGCCTTGCCGCCGCTGTCGCCGCCGCTCGCCCTGTCCTCGGACTCCTTGCCGCCCGAGCTGCTGCACCCGGCGGCGAGCGCGACCACGACCATCGCCGCTGCTGCTGTGCGGGCTGTGCGCATGGTGAACCCACCCTCTTCCCCGCCGCCCCGTTGCGGCTGCGCAAGGTTCTAGCTCCGGCCCGACACGGCCGTCAATGCCCTTGTCAGAACATCCGGACGACTTGTACTCGCGGTCGGACCACTTGCGTTCACGGCCGGACGAGGAGCTGGAACTCGAACGAATAGCGCGAGGCGCGGTAGGTGTGGGAGCCGAACTCCACGGCGCGCCCGGTGTCGTCGAAGGTGGTCCGCTCCATGGTGAGCAGCGGCGCGCCGGCGCTCTCGCCGAGCCGCTCGCCCTCCTCGGCGGTGGCGGCGCGGGCGCCGACGGACTGCCGGGCGCTGTGCAGGGTGATGCCGGCGGCGCGCATCACCCGGTAGAGACCGGTCGCTTCCAGCCGCCCGCTGTCCAGCTCCAGCAGACCGGTGGGCAGGTGGTTGCAGAGGTACGCCATCGGCTCGCCGTGGGCCAGGCGGAGCCGTTCGACGCGGTGGACCTCGCCGCCCTCGGCGACCCCGAGGGCGGCCGCGACCTCGGCGGAGGCGGGTTCGAGGGCGTTGTGCAGCACCCGGGTGGCCGGCCGCTGCCCGGCCGCCTCCAGGTCGTCGTACAGGCTGCTGAGCTCCAGGGGGCGCTTGACCTGGCTGTGCACGACCTGGGTGCCGACGCCGCGGCGCCGTACGAGGAGTCCTTTGTCGACGAGGGACTGGATGGCCTGGCGGACCGTGGGCCGGGAGAGACCGAGCCGGCCGGCCAGCTCGATCTCGTTGCCGAGCAGGCTGCCGGGGGTGAGCGCGCCACGCTCGATCGCGGCCTCCAGCTGCTGCGAGAGCTGGAAGTACAGGGGGACCGGACTGCTGCGGTCGACACTGAGCTGGAGCGACACGGTCGGATCCACGTCTGGTTTGGCCACGCGCCGAGCGTAGCCCCGGGAGATGTTGACGGGAAGTTGTGAAGTTCGATTGTCCGGACAGCCGGACAAACCATTGACACGCCGCCGGGTCGACCCGCAATTTGTTGTCATGCGCATCGGACTCATCGGAACGGGTCGTATCGGCACATTTCACGCGACCGCTCTCAGCCGGCACCGCGAGGTCGGCTCCCTCATCGTGACGGACGCGGACGGCGCGCGGGCCCACGAGCTCGCCGACCGGCTGGGTGCCACGGCGGCGCCCACCCCGGACGAGATCTTCACCTGGGGCGTGGACGCCGTGGTGATCACCGCGGCGACCGCGGCCCACGCCGAGCTGATCGGCCGGGCGGCCCGCTCCGGGCTCCCGGTGTTCTGCGAGAAGCCGATCGCCCTCGACCTGCCGGGCACGCTGGCCGCGCTCACCGAGGTCGATGCCGCGGGCACGGTGCTCCAACTGGGCTTCCAGCGCCGCTTCGACGCGGGTTACGCGGCGGCACGCGAGGCCGTCAGGTCCGGCCGCCTCGGCCGGCTGCACACGATCCGGGCGAACACCTCCGACCAGTCCCCGCCGTCCGCCGCCTACCTCCCCCTCTCCGGCGGCCTCTACCGGGACTGTCTCGTCCACGACTTCGACATGCTGCGCTGGGTGACGGGCCGCGAGGTCACCGAGGTGTACGCGACCGGGTCCGACGCCGGTCCGGCGATGTTCCGCGAGGCGCACGACGTCGACACGGCCGCGGCCGTCCTCACCCTCGACGACGGCGCCCTGGCCACCGCGACCGCGACCCGGATGAACGGCGCCGGCTACGACGTCCGCATGGAGCTGGCCGGGGAGCTGGACCAGATCGGCGTCGGCCTGGACGACCGTACGCCGATCGCCTCGACCGAACCGGCGGGCCCGCCGCCCGCGGACAAGCCCTGGACCGGCTTCCTGGAACGCTTCGGCCCCGCGTACGAGGCCGAGCTCGCCGCCTTCGTGGAGGTCGTCCGCGGCGAACGCACCAACCCCTGCGACGGCCGCGAGGCCCTGCACGCCCTGCGCATCGCGGAGGCCTGCGAACTGTCCCGCCTGGAACACCGCCCGGTCCAGCTGGCGGAGATCCCGGGCGGCCGCGACTGACGCCCGACGCTCACCGCCCGCCCGCCTCCACCAGCCCCGCGTCGTAGGTCAGCAGCGCGATCCGCACGCGGTTGTCGAGGCCGAGCTCGGCGAGGACGCGGGAGACGTCGGTCTCGACCGTGGCGACGCTCATGTACAGCTCCCCGGCGATCTCCGCGTTGGAGGCGCCACGCCCGACGACGACGGCGACCTCGCGCCCACGGTCGTTGAGGACGCCGATCCGCTCCCGCGCGGCACCGCGCCGGGTGCCGGCGGAAGCCCCGGCGGCGTGCTCGATCAACTGGCGGGTGACGGAGGGCGAGAGCACCGGCTCGCCGGCCGCCACCCGGCGGACCGCCGCCAGGATCTCCGCGGGCGGCGTGTCCTTGAGGACGAACCCGCCCGCGCCCGCGCGCAGCACCTGCTCGTCGGCATGGAAGGTGGTGAGCACCAGCACCTGCGGGGCGTCCGCACGGGCGCGCAGCCGCTCGGTGGCGACGAGACCGTCCGTCCCTGGCATCCGGATGTCCATGAGGACGACGTCCGGCCGGGTCCGGTCGACGAGCGCGCCGGCCTCACCGCCGTCGGCGGCCTCGCCGACGATCTCGATGTCGTCGGCGCCGCCCAGCATCAGGGACAGCCCGGCGCGCACGAGCGGATCGTCGTCGACGAGGAGCAGCCGGATAGCGGTCATGCCCCACCGTGAACAGCTCCTTGCGCGCACCGTGCCCGGTCCGGGGCGGCGACCTGCGCAACCGTGCCCCTCGCGGCGCCGTCAGCGGCTAACGTCGGTCGGCGAACGGATCGAGCACGGAGGAACACGGTTGCGCTATCGACTGCTGGGGCGGACGGGACTGCGGGTCTCCGAACTCTTCCTGGGCGCCATGACGTTCGGCGAACAGGACGGCATGGGGGCGCCGCTCGACGAGTGCGCGCGCATGCTGGACGTGTACGCGGAGGCGGGCGGCAATGTGGTCGACACGGCCATCAACTACCGCGCGGGCGCCAGCGAGGCGATCGTGGGCGAGCTGCTCGCCGGCCGCCGCGACCGTTTCGTGCTGTCCACGAAGTACACGGTCTCGCGCGACGGCAGCGACCCGAACGCCGCGGGCAACCACCGCAAGAACCTGACGCTCTCCCTGGAGACGAGCCTGCGCCGCCTCGGCACCGACTACATCGACCTGTACTGGGTGCACATCTGGGACCGCAACACCCCGATCGAGGAAACGACAAGAGCGCTCGACGACGCCGTACGCTCCGGCAAGGTCCTCTACGTGGGGATCTCGGACGCCCCGGCGTGGGTGGTCGCACGGGCCAACACCCTCGCCGAGTGGCACGGCTGGACGCCGTTCTCGGCGCTCCAGGTCCCGTACAGCCTGCTCAGCCGGGACATCGAGCGGGAGATCCTGCCGATGGCGGAGGCGTTCGGCATGTCGGTGGCCGCCTGGAGCCCGCTCCAGAACGGCATCCTGTCCGGCAAGTACACGGACCCCGGCGCCGGTACCGGCGCCCCGACCCGGCTGCCGGCCGAGGCGATCGGCGAACACGAGCGCGCGGTGGCGGAGGCGGTACGGTCCGCGGCCGACGCCCTGGGCGCGTCCCCGGCGCAGGTGGCACTCGCCTGGACCATGGCCCGCTCCCCCGCCGTCCACCCGATCGTCGGCGCCCGCACCGCGGCCCAGCTCACCGACAACCTGGGCGCGGCGGGCCTGGAACTGCCCGAGGACGTGATCGCCGGCCTGGAGAGCGCCACCGGCTTCCGCCCGGGCTTCCCGTCGGACTTCCTGGACGACACCGCGGCCTGGGTGTACGGGACGTCGGGCAGACGAGTGGTACCACGACGCGTCTGAGGCCGTACCTCGCCCCGCGGCCGATGGCAGTGGGGGGTCCGCGGGGCGAGGATCCTGGAACGGTCAGCAGTCGATGTCGACCAGGTCGAACGAGGCGTAGTGATCCGCCGTGTAGTAGTCCTCCTGGTACTCCTCACCGGTGACGATGCGACGGGCGCCGCGCGTCGAGGACCCCGGCGTGATCACCGTGTACTCGTGGTAGTAGCCGGTGCTCTGGGACGGCAGGATGCCCTCCCGGTTCTGGAAGACGGTCCCGTCCTGCGAGTACGGGAAGGGACCGCCCGACTCGATCAGGTCGAGCGTGTCGTAGGCCTGCGAGGGCAGATCGCTGTAACAGATGCTGCCGACCGCGGCGACCGAGGTGTCCGCGGCGTTCGCACTGACGGTGCCGCCGATGAGCAGGGCGGACAGCAGGGCGCCTGCGGCGCCGATACGGGAGAAACGTGGGGGGAATCTCATGCGTCTAGCATGACGCGCGTAGACCCTGGCATGTCAATGTCAAGAATGAAGAATTTCCGGCCGAGTTCCGTGTGTTTTCACAGAGTTGACGAAACTCGGCCCGCAGCCGACGAGAGACACGGGACCCGCGACCGACGAGCCACCGAACCCTCGTGCCGCAGCCGAATCGCGCCCGCGGCCGACGAAGCACCGCAACCTCGCCTCGCAACTTCGCCTCGCAGCCGAATCGCGCCCGCAGCGGACGAAGCACGGAAGGGGCCGCGCCGGTACATCAAATGCCCGTCGATGGCGTGGTCGTACGGAAACCAGCACGAGTCAACCCCCTGGGCGACCACGACAGCGACGGGCGGATGTACCGGCGCGGCCCCGACCCACGGACCGTGGGAAGGACGACCACGCGACCCGCGTCAGCCGGCATGCGTGGAGAAAAGACCCCCCGTGGGCCCCTGCTTGTCACCGCCCTGCGCCTTCTTCAGCGCATTGGCGAGGCTCTCGATCGTGAGCGACTGCAAGATCACCCGGCCGTTCCCCTCCAGCGTGGCCAGGGACAGCCCCTCACCGCCGAACACGGCGTTCATCAACCCCTGCCGGTTCAGCCCGCCGACCCGCTGGACCCCGTACTGGATGCCCTCCTCGAAGGCGACGACGCACCCGGTGTCGACCTCGATCCGGCCGCCGAAGTCCGCGGGGTTGAGGTCGATGAAGTTCCCCGCGCCCGCGATGATCACGGTGCCGCGCCCGGTGAACTTCTCCAGGATGAACCCCTCGCCGCCGCTGCGCCCGGTCCGGCCGCCCTGGAAGGCGATGCCGAACTCCACCGTCGACTCGGCCGCCACGAAGGCGTCCTTCTCGGCGAACCACGCGCGCGTGCCGTTCAGTTCCAGGGCGCGCATCTCCCCCGGCAGCACACCGGCGAAGCCGACAGTGCCCTGGCCGCCCTGGGCGCTGAAGTACTGGAACGCCAGCGACTCCCCCGCGAGAGCGCGCTGACCGACCTGCATGGCCGTACCCATGGCCTGCCGCAGTATCCCGCCCATGCCGCCACCGCCGCCACCGCCACCACCCGGCTGCTGACCGCCACCGCCACCACCGCCCGAGGGTCCCGAGAGCCGGGTCTCCATGGTCACGTTCGTGGTCTTGAAGAGGAACTTCCCGGCCTCGCAGTACACGGTCTGCCCGGGGGTCAGGTTCACGACCGCCATCTGCATGGCGTTGCCGACGATTTCTTGCTGAAGGGTCACGCCGGAAGAACGGTGAAGCGGACGAAGAAGTTCCGGACACCGGACCGACCCGTCCCCGGGCCGGTCCACCGCACAGTTCCTGTCAGCCACCCAGTTCTGTCAGTCACCCAGCTCCTGTCAGCCACCCAGTTCCTGATGCCGCGCGACCAGCCGCGCAGCCCCGGCCCCGGTAGGCGCCCCGAACAGCCGCAGCCGCGAGATCCCCCCGTCGGGATAGATGTCCACGCGCGCGTGGGTACCGACCACGGGCGTGTCGAGAACGAACCGATGACAGGTGTCGGGCTGAAGCCGAGTCCGGGGCAGCACCTCGACCCACTCACCACCGCCCTCCGCCATCGCGCCCGGGCCCGCGCCCGGGCCCCCACCCGCGCCCGCGTCAGCGCCCGCACCCGCACCCGCACCCGCACCCGCACCCGCACCCGCACCCGCGTCCCACACGGAGACCGCCGCCCACCCGGCCGCGTTCCCCTTCAGATACGCCGTGTCGATCTCGATCGCGCGGATCTCGGACTGCGCGACCAGCCGGTAACGAATCCAGTCGTTGCCGCTGTCGCGCCGCCGCCGGGTCTCCCAGCCGTCGTCCATTTTGCGCGAGCGCCCCGGCTGGATGGTGTTGGTGGCGGGCGAGTAGAAGAGGTTGGAGGCGTCCTCGACCCGGCCGCCGTGCTCCAGCGCGACGACGTCGAAGGTGCCGAGCGCGGACAGCCACGCGGGGTCCGGTACGACCTCGCCGTACACGCGCAGCCGGGCGATGCCGCCGTCCGGGTGCTGGCTGACGCGCAGGTGCGTGAAGCGCTGCTCGACGTCGACGGCGAACCCGTTGGCGGCGTGCCCGCCGACCGCCGTGCGCGGCACGAGGGTCGTCCACTTCGTCCCGTCGGCCACCAGTTCCTCGGCGGCGGGCGAGCCGGGGACGGAGATCCCCTCGACCGACACGGCCTGCGGATAGTTGCCGCGGAAGTGCGCGGTGTCGATGACGACGCCGCGGACGACGCCGGGGGCGCCGAGGCGTACGAGGGCCCAGTCGTGGTCGTCGGGAGCGGGCCACGGGTGCGCGGCCGAGACGCCGCGCCGCCGCCGGGTCTCCCAGCCGTCCATGATCTTGCCCTTGTGGCCGAAGTGCTCGGGGTCGAACTCGGGGCGTCCGGGCAGGAGCAGGTTCTCGCGCTGGGCGAAGAACTCGTCGTTGGCGGCGATGACGCCCGCACCGAGGTGCCGGTCGGCGAGATTGACGTACTCAGTGAAGGGGAAGTCCGCGGTGCGGTAGTCCGCGTAGGGGTCGCCGCCGCCGTAGGGGTTCGCGTCTCCGGTGAAGCCGGGTATGGCCGTCACGTTGATAAGTCTCCCTCTCGGATTGGGTGTTCCGGCCGCGACGCGTGCGGACGCGCGGTGGTCTTGTATCAGTGCGGAGAGCGCTCAGCGCTCCCGGACCAACAGCCGCCCGGACGGCTCCCCGAACCCCGCGTCGGCGAAGACGCGCCGCCCCCGCAGCCAGGTGGAGCGGACGACACCGCTGAGGGTCTTCCCCGCGTACGCCGTGACGCGGTTGCGGTGCTGGAGCGAGGCCGGATCCACGGTGAAGGTCGCGTCGGGGTCGAGGACGGCGAAGTCGGCGTCGCGCCCGACCGCGATGGCGCCCTTGCGCCCGTCGAGCCCGACGAGCCGCGCCGTGCCGGAGGACATCCAGCGCACCACGTCCTCCAGCCCGTGCCCGCGCTTGCGGGCCTCGGTCCAGACGGCGGACAGGCTGAGCTGGAGGCCGGAGATGCCGCCCCAGGCGGTGGCGAAGTCGTCGGTCTTGAGGTCGGCGGTGGAGGGCGAGTGGTCGGTGACGACACAGTCGATGGTGCCGTCGGCGAGCGCCTGCCACAGCAGGTCCTGGTTGGCTGCCTCGCGGATCGGCGGACAGCACTTGAACTCGCTGGCGCCGTCCGGGACTTCCTCGGCCGTGAGGGTGAGGTAGTGCGGGCAGGTCTCGACGGACAGCCGGACGCCCTCGGCCCTGGCCTCGGCGATCAGCGGCAGCGCGTCGCTGGAGGACAGATGGAGCACGTGCACGCGCGCGTCGAGCCGCCGGGCCTGCTCGATGAGGTGCGCCACGGCGCTGTCCTCGGCGCGGCGCGGGCGCGAGGCGAGGAAGTCGGCGTAGCGCGGGCCGCCCTTCTGCGGGGCGGCGGCCAGCCGGTGCGGATCCTCGGCGTGCACGATGAGCAGCCCGCCGAACCCGGCGATCTCGGTGAGGGACCGGGTGAGCTGCTCCGGGCCGAGCTCGGGGAACTCCTCGACGCCGGAGGGCGAGAGGAACGCCTTGAAGCCGAAGACACCCGCGTCGTGCAGCGCCCCCAGTTCCCCGGCGTTGTCGGGCAGGGCGCCGCCCCAGAAGCCGACGTCGATGTGCGCCCTGGTGCGGGCGACGTCCTGCTTGGTACGCAGATGGGCGACCGTGGTGGTCGGCGGCAGGGAGTTGAGCGGCATGTCGACGAGCGTGGTGATGCCGCCGGCGGCGGCCGCGCGGGTCGCCGTCCAGAAGCCCTCCCACTCGGTGCGCCCGGGGTCGTTGACGTGTACGTGGGTGTCGACGAGGCCGGGCAGCAGCGCGTCGTCGCCGAAGTCCTCCAGGCGGGCACCGGCCGGTACCTCGGCGTCGTGCGCGAGCACGGCGGTGATCTTCCCCGCGGCGACGGCGACCGAGGCGGGCCGCGTCCCTTCGGGAGTGATGACGCGCGTCGAGCGCAGCACCAGTTCGACGTCGGACACCCGGACCCCTTCCATGCCGCCGTTTACCTCCACGCAACAGAATTCAACGTTCTGTTGAAGGAGTCGTCACGAGTCTTCCCCCGGGATCTCCCACCGTCAAGGGGTCCCCGGCCCGCCCGGCCGCCACCACCTCCTGGAGGCCCCCGGCATCCCGAATCCTGGACGTTTCCACGAAGCGAAACTAAAATTCCGGCGAGCAGAACGTAGCTACGCACAACCGGGGAGTCAACCGGCCGCCGGGTAGGCTGCCTCTCTGCCCGCCCGCCTCGAAAGGACCGCGCCGTGCCGACGTCCAGCGCCAGCGACGCCCCCGCACAAGCCGCCGCCAAGTCAGCCTCCGCCAGCGGCGGTGTCCAGTCCCTGGAGCGCGCCTTCGACCTGCTGGAACGGATGGCGGACGCCGGGGGCGAGGTCGGCCTGAGCGAACTCTCCGCGAGCAGCGGGCTGCCGCTGCCGACCATCCACCGCCTGATGCGCACCCTGGTCGCCTGCGGTTACGTGCGCCAGCAGCCCAACCGCCGGTACGCGCTCGGCCCCCGTCTGATCCGGCTCGGCGAGTCCGCGTCCCGGCTGCTCGGCACCTGGGCCCGCCCGTACCTGGCCCGGCTCGTCGAGGAGACCGGCGAGACGGCGAACATGGCGCTGCTGGACGGGGACGAGATCGTCTACGTCGCCCAGGTGCCGTCGAAGCACTCGATGCGGATGTTCACCGAGGTCGGCCGCCGGGTGCTGCCGCACTCCACGGGCGTGGGCAAGGCGCTGCTCGCGGACACCCCGGCGGACGAGGTGCGCGCGCTGCTGTCCCGTACGGGGATGCCTGCGGCGACGGAGAAGACGATCACCACGCCGGACGGCTTCCTCGCCGCGCTGGACGAGGTGCGCCGGCTCGGCTACGCGGTCGACGACAACGAGCAGGAAATAGGGGTCCGCTGCCTCGCGGTGAGCGTCCCCGACTCCCCCACCGCCGCGGCGCTCTCGATCTCGGGCCCGGCGGGCCGCGTCACCGACGCCGCCACGGAACGGATCGTTCCCGTACTACAGCAGGTGGCGGCGGAGCTGTCGGAGTCCCTGGCCAACTCGGGCCAGACGACGTAAGCCTCGGCGACGCGCCCCCGCCCCTTGCCCTTGACCTCATCCCCGGGGCGGCCGCCCGAACAGTTCCACCGCGTTGCGCACCTCGGCCAGCCCGGCCGTCAGGGCGCTGACCGAACCGATCGCGCCCGCGACGAGCAGCAGGGAGCGGCGCAGCCGCGGGATCTCGGGGCTGCCGCCGCCGGCCATCGCGGCCAGGGAGGCGAGTTCGTCCTCGGCGATGCCGCGGTCGGCGAACTCGGCCGGGTGCGCGGCGAGTTCACGGCGCAGCCGGGACACGGCGGACCGTAATTCCACCACCCTCGGGTCCTCGTCGCTGCCGGTCACTGGCCTCTGTCCCAAGCTCCGCAACACAGCTCTCCCCCTCGCACGTCCTTGTGCGCCCTCTCGCACCGCTCAACTCCCGTGCGGCGTTGGTCAGGCGCCGTGGGATGCGGGCAAGTAAACGCCACGCGTGGCGGTGGGCGCCACTGCGCGGACCGAATTTCCCTGCCGGGACACCGGCCGTACCGCACCGGTTCGCGGGCGGGTCGGGTAAGCAGGGGGCATGACGGAGAACGGTGGGCAGGTGCCATGACGGAGAACAACGAGCAGGTCGTCGGAGTGCTGCTGGCGGCCGGCGGCGGGCGCCGCCTGGGCGGCCGCCCGAAGGCGCTGCTGCCGCACCGGGGCCGCCTCCTGGTCGAGCACGCGGCCGGCGTACTGCGGGCGGGCGGCTGCACTCGCATCCACGTGGTACTGGGAGCCCGGGCGGCGACCGTACGGGAGCGGGCGGTGCTGCCCGGCTGCGTCCTGGTGGACAACCCGGACTGGGCGGACGGCATGGGCGGTTCGCTGCGTGCCGGTCTCGGCTCGCTGGCGGACACCGGGGCGCGGGCGGCGCTGGTCTCGCTGGTGGACCAGCCGGGCATCGGCCCCGAGGCGGTCGCCCGGGTCCGGAGCGCGTACGAGTCGCCGCGGACCCTGGCCGCCGCCGCGTACCGGGGCGAACGCGGCCACCCCGTGCTGTTCGGCGCCGCGCACTGGGCGGGGATCGCGGCGAGCGCGACCGGCGACCGGGGAGCGCGCGACTACCTGCGGGCGCACGCGGACGCGCTCACGCTGATCGAATGCGGGGACGTGGCGGAGGCGTACGACATCGACACGGAGGCGGATCTCGTCCACCTCGAGTGAGCGGCAGTCCGGAGCCGGCCGCCTCTGCCGGTCGAGTAGGCCGAGTATGTCGAGCCGGAGATTCTTGACATCAACAAACCATTGAACTTCCACAATGAGGAAACTACTATCCACTGACGGAAACGCCCCGCCGCACGCCCGCTGAAGGAAGTGACAGCTCATGTCCGCACCAGCGCCGTCCCCGCTGGCCATCGTCGACGCCGAGCCCCTGCCCCGGCAGGAAGAGGTCCTCACCGACGCGGCCCTCGCCTTCGTGGCCGAGCTGCACCGGCTGTTCACGCCCCGGCGTGACGAGCTCCTCGCCCGCCGGGCGGTGCGCCGCGCCGAGATCGCCCGCACCTCGACCCTCGACTTCCTCCCGGAGACCGCCGCGATCCGCGCGGACGACTCCTGGCGGGTGGCCCCCGCACCGGCCGCGCTGAACGACCGCCGCGTCGAGATCACCGGCCCCACGGACCGCAAGATGACCATCAACGCGCTGAACTCGGGCGCGAAGGTGTGGCTCGCGGACTTCGAGGACGCCTCGGCGCCCACCTGGGAGAACGTGATCCTCGGCCAGCTCAACCTGACCGACGCCTACGAGCGCCGGATCGACTTCACGGACGAGCGCACCGGCAAGTCGTACGCCCTGAAGGCCGCCGGCGAGCTCGCCACGGTGGTGACGCGCCCGCGCGGCTGGCATCTGGACGAGCGGCACCTCGTCGACGCGGACGGCACGCCCGTCCCCGGCGCGCTGGTCGACTTCGGCCTGTACTTCTTCCACAACGCCCAGCGCCTGCTCGACCTCGGCAAGGGCCCGTACTTCTACCTCCCGAAGACGGAGTCGTACCTGGAGGCCCGGCTCTGGAACGACGTCTTCGTCTTCGCCCAGGACCACCTCGGCATCCCGCAGGGCACCGTCCGCGCGACCGTCCTGATCGAGACGATCACGGCGGCGTACGAGATGGAGGAGATCCTGTACGAGCTCCGCGACCACGCCTCCGGGCTGAACGCGGGCCGCTGGGACTACCTGTTCTCCATCGTGAAGAACTTCCGTGACGGCGGCGAGAAGTTCGTGCTCCCGGACCGCAACGCGGTCACGATGACGGCCCCGTTCATGCGCGCGTACACCGAACTCCTCGTGCGCACCTGCCACAAGCGCGGTGCGCACGCGATCGGCGGCATGGCGGCCTTCATCCCCTCGCGCCGCGACGAGGAGGTCAACAAGGTCGCCTTCGAGAAGGTCAAGGCCGACAAGGACCGTGAGGCCGGGGACGGCTTCGACGGCTCCTGGGTGGCCCACCCGGACCTGGTGCCGATCGCCATGGAGTCGTTCGACGCGGTCCTCGGCGAGAAGCCGAACCAGAAGGACCGGCTGCGCGAGGACGTCCACGTGGCGGCGGCCGACCTGATCGCGATCGACACGCTCGACGCGAGGCCCACGTACCCGGGCCTGGTCAACGCCGTGCAGGTCGGCATCCGTTACATCGAGGCGTGGCTGCGCGGCCTCGGCGCGGTCGCGATCTTCAACCTGATGGAGGACGCGGCCACCGCGGAGATCTCCCGCTCCCAGATCTGGCAGTGGATCAACGCGGGCGTGGAGTTCGAGAACGGCGAGAAGGCGACACCGGAACTGGCCCGCAAGGTCGCCGCGGAAGAACTCGCGGCCATCCGCACCGAACTCGGCGACGAGGCGTTCACGGCGGGCAACTGGCAACAGGCCCACGACCTGCTGCTCACGGTCGCCCTGGACGAGAACTACGCCGACTTCCTGACCCTCCCGGCGTACGAACGTCTCAAGGGCTGACCCTCACCCGGGGCCCCGGCCGGGACCACTCCGGGGTGGTCCCGGCCGCGCCCCCGTGCCCTCGCCCCCGCTCACCCCAGATGCACCGTCCAGTCCTGTTCCGCGGGTGGTTTGCCGTGCAGGTCGGGGACCTGCTTCAGCCAGGCCGGGCGGCCGCGGCGGGTCTTCGCGGCCCGTCGGGCCTCCTCGGCGGCGAGTTCGTCGCGGCTGGGGAAGTCGGTGGGCAGCCAGGCCGCGGACGCCTCCACGCGCGCGTGGAGGTAGCCGACGTACGCCTCCCGTACCTCGTCCGGCGTGGTGAAGCCGGGCTCGTCCGCCAGCCAGGCGTCCGGCACCTCGGCGACGACGGCGCGCAGCAGGTCCCGGGTGACCAGGGGCGCCAGTTCGGCGTCGGCGGCGCGGACGTCGGGCGCGTAGCCGCCGAGCGCGTGGTGGCGGAAGTCGTAGGACTTCTCCGGCGCGGAGGTGTCCCAGCGGTGGTGGAAGACGAGGGCCGCGCCGTGGTCGATCAGCCACAGCTTCGGCGGGGCGACGCCCGCCGTCGGCCAGAGCATCAGGTTCGAGCTGTGCACCGTACGGTCGACGTTGACGGTCAGGGCGTCCAGCCAGATCACCTTGCCCGCCTCCAGCGGGTCGACGGCGAACCGCTCCGCCAGCTCCGGGGTGAAGTCGGCCGCGCCCGGCAGGAAGTCCATCCCGAGGTTGCGTCCGGCGCTGGAGCGCAGCAGGTCCTGGACCTCCTGGTGCGGCTCGTCGGCGGCGATCGCCGGATCGAAGTCCACCAGGACCAGTTCGGGGAAGCGCAGTCCGAGCCGGCGTGCCAGCTCACCCACGATCACCTCGGCGACCAGCGCCTTGCGGCCCTGCGCGGAGCCGGTGAACTTCACGACGTACGTTCCGAGGTCGTCGGCCTCGACGACGCCGGGTACGGAGCCGCCCGAGTGCAGCGGGGTGACGTAACGGGTGGCGGTGACCTCTCTCAGCATCAGGTGAGCATAGTAACCGGGGGTTGATCACCGGATGACCATTGGGCTTCCTGCGGGCTGCCGCCGCATGTCCGGAAATCACCGCCGGGAAAAGTGAGCACTCCTCATCTTCATTCACCGGATGTCCGAGACGGACGTGTTCTGCGTGAACTCCCTTTTGTTACTGCCGGTTAGGGCTTGTCTACTGCACAGTAGCTTCTTCCTGCGTCGTATCGTGGGCTCAGGGGCGAGCCGTCGGTATTCGAGTGGCACAGGGATACCGCTTCCGCCTGTCCGCGGAGCACGGGAATCAAGGGGAGCATGGACAAGCGGCTGTCATTCCGGATTCTGGGGCCACTGGAAGTACGCGTCGGGGATGTGCAGGTGCCTCTGGGCGGGCCGCGACACCGCACCATTCTCACTTTGCTGCTTCTCAGCCCGGGCCGCGTGATCCCGGTCGACGCACTGATCGACTCGGTATGGAACGAGCGGCCGCCCGCGACGGCGCGCACCCAGATATCCATCTGCATCGCGGCCCTGCGCAAGGCGTTCAAGAACGCCGGCTGCGCCGAGGAAGTCATCGTCACGACCCATCCCGGATATCTCCTGCGCATCGGCCGGCACACGCTGGACACCGCCGAGTTCACCGAATTGGTCGCCCGCGCCGAGGCGGCGGTGCGTGACGAGCGGCTGCCGGAGGCCTCCCGCGCCTACGCGGACGCGTTGCGGCTGTGGCGCGGGCGCCCGCTGTCCGGCGTCATGGGCCTGCGCGTGGAGGACGAGGCGCAGCGCCTGGAGGAGCTGCGGCTCAACACCTTCGAGGACGCCACCGCGGTGCGGCTGCAACTCGGCGACCACCAGCGGGTCCTGCCCGACCTGGCGGCGATGGTCCGCAGCCATCCGCTGCGGGAGCGCGCCCGCCACCAGCTCATCACCGCGCAGTACCGCTCCGGGCGGCGGGCCGAGGCGCTGGAGACCTTCCAGGAGGGCCGGCGGTGGCTCATGGAGGAGCTGGGCATCGAGCCGGGCCCGGCCCTCACCGAGCTGCGCGACGCCATCCTCCAGGACGAACGCTCGCTCTCCGTGCACGACCCGGACGGCGAGCCGGTGACCGCGCCGAACCCGGTCGGCGAACCCCTGGAGCTGCCGCCCGACGTGCCGAGACTGGCCGGCCGCAAGGAGGAGCTGGCCCTGCTGAGCGAGCTGCTCGGCACGGACGGCGGCGCGGGCGGCCCGGCCACCGGTCTGATCACCGGCGTCGCCGGGGTCGGCAAGACGGGCCTCGCCGTCCACTGGGCGCACGGCGTCGCGGAGCTGTTCCCCGACGGCCAGCTCTTCGCCGACCTGCACGGCTACGACGAGCAGCTGGAGCCGACCGGCGCCGACGAGGTGCTGAGCCGCTTCCTGCGCTCGCTGTCCGTGCCCGCCGCCCAGATTCCGGCGGAGCCGGAGGAGCGGGCCGCGCTCTACCGCAGCCTGCTCGCCGACCGCCGGGTGCTGGTCGTGCTTGACAACGTTCGCAGTTACGCACAGGTGCGGCCGCTGCTGCCCAGCGGCGCCGGCTGCTGCGTACTGATCACGGGGCGTGAGCAGATCCCGGAGCTGGTGGCCTGGCCGCCCCGGGCCTGGGTGCGGCTCGGGCCGCTCTCCCCGTACGAGGCGGTCGAGCTGCTGGGCGGCATCGTGGGCGAGGAGCGCATCGCCGACGCCCCCGCCGCCGCCACCACGCTGGCCGAACTCTGCGACCTGCTGCCGCTGGCGCTGCGCATCGCCGGGGCCCGGCTCGCCTCGAAGCCGCACTGGGCCGTGGGCCACCTGGTGCGCAGGCTCAGCGACGAGCGGCTCAGGCTGGACGAGCTGAGCCAGGGCGAGTCGCAGGTCAGGGCCAGCTTCGCGCTCACCTACCGGGGGCTGGCCGCGCAGACCGCCCAGCTCTACCGAAGACTCGGCCTGCTCGACGTGCCGGACTTCTCCTCCTGGGTGGCCGCCGCCCTGCTGGACACCGATCTGTACACGGGGGAACGGCTCATCGAGGAGCTGGTCGACGCGCAGTTCCTCGACGTGGTCGGGCAGGACGTGTCGGGGCAGACCCGCTACCGCTTCCAGAACCTGCTGCGCCTGTTCGCCCGCGAGCGTGCCGAGGAGGAGAGCGCCGAGGAGCGGCGCGCCGTCCTGGACCGCGTCTTCCGCAGCTATCTGTTCCTGGCGGCCGAGGCCCACCGGCGGTCCTACGGCGGCGACTTCAGCATCATCCACGGCACCGTCGCCCCGCACCCGCTGCCGCCGGAGCTGACCGACGCGCTGCTGGCCCGGCCGCTGGACTGGCTGGAGGCCGAGCGGCTGTCGCTGACCGCGGTCATCGGCCGGGCGGCCGCCGCGGGCCTGGACGAGTTCGCCTGGGACCTCACCCTGTCGGTCCTGGTCCTGTTCGAGACCCGCAACTACCTCGACGACTGGCGCGAGTGCGCGGAGCGCTCACTGGCCGCGGCCCGCGCCGCGGGCAACGCGCGGGGTGAGGCGGCCATGCTGCACGTCCTCGGCGCGCTGGAGATGCGCCAGCGCGACTTCACCTGCGCCTACGACCTGTTCGGCCGGGCGCTTGAGCTGCACGAGCGGGCCGGGGAGGAGCACGGCAGGGCCCTGGTGCTGCGGAACATGGCGATGATCGACGAGATGCGCGGCGAACTGGACACCGCGATGCGGTACAGCACGGCGGCGCTGGAGGTCTTCCGTGCGGTCGGCGACCGCTCCTCGGAGGCGCACGTGCTGAACAACATGGCGCAGATCTGCCTCGACCGGGACGACGTCGACGAGGCTCAGCGGCTGAGCGAGGAGTCGGTACGGGTCTCCCTCGGCATCGGCGAGGGCGGCGCCCGCAGTCTGGCGCTCGGCACCCACCGGCTGGCCCGGGTGCATCTGGCCCGCCAGGAGTACGACCTGGCCGAGGAGGCGCTGCTCCGCGTCATCCACATCGTGCGGGGTCAGCTGGACACGCTCGGTCTGGCCCACGGGCTGCTCGCGCTCGGTGAGGCACGGATGGGCGCCGGGCGGTGGCAGCAGGCACGGGCGACGCTGCGGCAGGCGCTGGAGGCCGCCGCGCTGGTGGGCGGCGCGCTCGTCGAGGGCCGCATCAGACTCGCCTTGGGCACCGCGAATTTACGCTGCGGTGATTCCCTAGCGGCCCGGCGCGATTTCCTCGGCGCCCTGGCGGATTTCGAGCGTATCGGTGTGGCGGCGTGGCTGGAGCGGACCCGTGCCGCGCTCGCCGAACTGCCCGATCAAAACGGGCCGAACGAGCCGGACGGGCCGGGAAAAGCCGATCGATAATGAGGGGAAAACGCGCCGGACTAACGTGTGAGGCGCGCTTTCGGAACACGGAACATTCGGAACACGGAACACCGGTATCGACTCATGGGGGAAGAAAATGCTGGACATCCGCGCCACCCGCACACACGCCGCCCAGGCCACCGGCTCCGACGACGAGAGCTGGCACTGAGCATCCGCGCCACCGCGCCACCGCGCGGCCCTGCCCCCGAGCCTGGCTCGGGGGCAGGGCCGTTTCGCCGTCCGGACGTTTCGCCGCCCGGACTGCTCACCGCACGGACTGCTCACCGCACGGCGACCTCGGGTGGCTGCGGGGCTAGGCGCTCCGGACCGCGGACTGGGCGGGCTGGACGGCGGATTGCGCGGGCTGCGCGGCGGCGAAGAGCAGCACCAGTTCGTGCAGCCGGTACAGGGGACGGCCCCTCAGGTCCACGCCGCACAGGTCGAGCAGCGCGCCGTCCACCAACTGCTCCAGCCACTGTTCCGCCGTCGCCTCGGTCATGCCGAGGAGTCCGGCCGCCCGCTGCGCCAGGAACGGTTCGGTGCCGATGGAGCCGAGCCGGGCGAGCACCGTCCGCGCCGGGGCCGGCAGGGCGTACAGCGAGGGCAGCAGCGCACGGGCCATGTCGAGGCCGCCGTGGGTCAGTTCCCGCAGCCGGTGCTCCGGGGCGGCCAGCCGCTGCGCGAGCCGGGCGACGGGCCAGAACGGGCGGGCGATGAGCCGGCTGCCGACGATGCGGAGCGCGAGCGGCAGCCCGCCGCAGTAGCCGAGCAGGTCGTCGGTGGCGTCGGGTTCGGCGAGCAGCCGGGCCCGGCCCGTGACGGCGGCGAGCAGGTCGTGGGCGGCGGCGTCACCGAGCGGCGCGAGCGGCGTCGTACGGGCGCCGGTGACCTGGGTGAGCCGGGTGCGGCCGGTGATCAGCACCACGCCGCCGGGCAGTCCGGCGAGGAGCGGGGCGAGCGACTCCCCCTCCGCCGCGCCGTCCAGGACCACGAGGAGTTGCCGGCCCATGGTGCGGGTGCGCAGCAGCCGTACGAGGTCCTCGAACCTCACGTCGTCGGCCCCGGTCCCCGTACCGGAGTCGGCCAGGGCCCCGTCGCTCTCCCTCAAGGGTTCACCGAGGTCCCGCAGGAGTCCGATGAGGACGTGGCGCGGATGGCGCGGACGGCCGTGCGCGTCGGACAGTTCGACGAAGAGCCGGCCGTCGGGGAAGTGCGCGGCGGCGGCGTGCGCGACGTGCACCGCGAGGGCGGTCTTGCCGACCCCGGCCATGCCGGTGATCAGCAGGTGGCGCGGGCCCCGCCCGGCGGCCGACTCCGCGAGCTGGGTGCGCAGCACGTGCGCCTCGCCGTCCCGGCCGATGAGCCCGTCGACGTCCGGCGGCAGGGTGGCCGGTGCGGCGAGGCCGGCCGCCGGCTCCCGCGCGGGCCGGGTGGCGCCGCCGGGTCCCGGCCCCTGGGTGCCCTTGAGGACCGCGGCGTAGGTCGAGCCGAGCGCTTCCCCGGGGTCGATGCCGAGCTGGTCGGCGAGGAGGGTGCGGCCCTCGTAGTAGCTCTGGAGGGCGTCGCTCTGCCGGCCGCTGCGGTACAGGGCCGTCATGAGCTGCGCCCGCAGTTTCTCGCGCAGCGGATGCCGGGCGACGAGGCCGGTGAGTTCGGCGGTGAGCTGTTCGTGCCGGCCGAGCGCGAGGTCGGCCTCGATGCGGCTCTCCAGGGCGTGCATGCGCGCCTCTTCGAGCTGCGGCAGCTCCGCGTCGGCGAGGTGTTCGGTGACGTTGGCGAGGGCGGTGCCGCGCCAGTGCCCGAGGGCCTCGGCGAGCAGCGCCCCCGCCTCCCGGTGCCGGCGGCGGGCGAGCGCCGCCCGCCCGAGCCGGTCGAGACGTTCGAACTCCAGCAGGTCCACCGCGCTGTGCGGCGCCTGGAGGAGATAGCCGGGCGGCCGGCGCTCTATGCGCACCTCGTCCCCGAGGAGCTTGCGCAGCCGCGACATGTACGTGTAGATCTGCGCTCCGGACGTGGCCGGCGGTTCCCAGCCCCACAGCAGGAAGTTGAGTCTGCTGTCCGACACGACCCGGCCCTTGGCGAGCAGCAGGGCCGCCAGTACCGTGTGCACCTTGGATCCGGAGAGCGGAATGCGTAACCCGCCCCTGTGAGCCTCAACCGGGCCGAGGACTCGGAAGTCCATGCGACACCCCCCCGTCTGGCATGTGCGAACGATGTACTCGCTACCGAAGCTATGCGGGGGCCTTATTTTCATGTTATTCGTTCGGTAACACCACCGAATCTTCACCGTGACGTCCGAGAACGGCCGGTCGCCGGTCGCCCGGCCTTCGCCGGACGCTCAGTCGTCGCCGACGACCACTTCCCGGCCGAGGGACGCGGCGACCGCCTTGTGCACGTGTTTGCCGCCGTCGCCGTTGGTCAGCACCACGCAGCCGCTGCCGGAGCGCAGCCGTACCGACGCCAGCGCCCGGTACCCGGCGGTCTGCCCGCCGTGGCCGAATTCCGACTCCCCGAGGGACGTGTCGACGACCGTGCCGAGACCGTAGAAGCTGCCGGGGAACGCTTCGGTGAGCATCTGTGTGGCGAGCGGCGCGGGCAGCAGGCCGGAGCAGCCCAGGTGGGCCTGGCGGATCTCCACGGCGAGCTGGGCGACGTCGGAGGCGGTGGTCCACAGGCCGCTGCCGGCCCGGACCGGCCGCACCCGGAAACCGTCGAGCAGCGGCCGGCCGTGCTGGTCGTGGCCCGCCGCCCAGTCGGTCCCGGTGCCCGCCTCGCCCGGCGGGGTGAAGGAGCTGTCGGTCATGCCGAGCGGTGCGAAGACCAGCTCCGCCGCCAGGTCCGCGAAGTCCTGCCCGGTGACGTCCGTCAGGAGCCGTTCGGCCAGCGCCCACTGGCTGCCCGCCTTGCGGAACCGGGTGCCCGGTTCGTGCTCGGCGGTGACGTCGTCGAGCACGGTGTCGAGTTTCGGCATGGCCTCGCCGGGCCGCCACCAGGTCGCGGCCGCCCCGGAGAAGCCCGCCGTGTTCGACAGCAGGTGGCGCAGGGTGACGGGGGCTCCGGCGGCGGTGCGCGGCGCGCGCCGCCCGGTCAGGTACCCGTCGACGTCGGCGTCCAGGTCCAGTACCCCCTGGGCGGCCAGGCGCAGCGCGGCGAACGCGGTGACCTGCTTGCTGATGGACCCGGCCTGGAAGCGGGTGCGCAGCGTCACCGGCAGTCCGCTCTCCGCGGACCGCACCCCGTACGCGAGGACGCCCACCACCCGGCCGTCCCGCAGCAGGGCGACCGCGGCGCCCGGCACCCGGTGCGCGGCCATGGTGGTGGCCGGGTCGAGGGACCCGCCCGTCGGTGCCACCCACGTCATCGGCGTTCCCTCGCCCTCTGCCTCGTCGTCCGTTCCGGTTCCGTCGGGCGAGATCCCGTCGAGGGCCTGTGCCAGGTCCTCGACGGTCTCGCTGTCCAGCAGCATCCGCAGGGTGAGATCGAGTCCGGCCCGCCGGGCGGCGGCCATCACGTGCACGATCCGCATGGAGTCGGCGCCCAGGTCCTGCAACCGGTCCCGTACGCCGACGTCGGTCACGCCGAGTACCCGGGCGCAGATGTCCACGAGCCGCCGCTCGGTGGCGGTGCGGGGCGCCAGGTAGGCACGGTCCCCGGCCAGCGCCGCCCGCCCCGGCACGGGCAGCGCCGCCCGGTCGACCTTGCCCGCCGCGTTCAGCGGCAGCTCCGGCAGCGGTACGACGGCCGCGGGCACCATGTACGCGGGCAGGGTGGCGGTCAGCCGCTCGCGCAGCGCCACCGGGTCCGGTGACTCCCCGTCCTCGCCGACGACATAGGCCACGAGCCACTTCTCGCCCTGGTCGTCGTCCCGGGCCAGCACGGTGGCGTCGTGCATGCCGGGAGCCGCGCGCAGCACCTCCTCGATCTCGCCGAGCTCGATGCGGAAGCCGCGGATCTTGACCTGGTTGTCGATGCGCCCGAGACACTCGAGCTGCCCGTCGGCGCGGAACCTGGCCAGGTCCCCGGTGCGGTACATGCGCGAGCCCGGGGGCCCGCCGTACGGCTCCGGCAGGAACCGCTCCGCGGTGAGACCGGAACGGCCCACGTAGCCGCGGGCGATGCCCGCGCCCGCGATGTACAGCTCGCCGGTCACGCCGACGGGCACCGACCGCTGCGCCGAATCGAGCACGTAAGCACGGTAGTTGGGCAGCGGCCGCCCGATCGGCACCGTCGCCGCTTCCGGCGCCAGGTCGGTGCCGGTGCACCAGACGGTGGCCTCGGTGGGCCCGTACAGGTTGCTGAGCCGGCCGACGCGGCCCACCAGGTCCCTGGCAAGCCCCGGCGGGCACTCCTCGCCGGTGGTGACCGCGGTGACGTCCAGCCGGTCCAGGCCCGCGGCGAGGAGCAGTTTCCAGCCCGCGGGGGTCGCTTGTACGTGTGTGACCCCCGTGCGCTCGATCAGCCGGAGCTGTGCGGCCGGGTCGCGGGCCTCGGTGTCGTCGGCGAGCACCACCCGGCCGCCGGTGACCAGCGGCAGGTACAGCTCGGCGGTGGACACGTCGAAGGCGAGCGAGGTGATGGCCAGCCAGCGGTGCTCAGGGCGCGAACGGTGCCACCGCCGCATCGAGAACAGCATGTTGAGCAGCGCGTACTGGCCGATCTGCACGCCCTTGGGGCGGCCCGTGGAGCCGGACGTGAAGAGGGTGTACGCCAGCCGGTGGGTGCGCGCGGGGTCGTCCGGGTCGCGGTCGGCGGACCGGTCGGGCGGGACGGCCGGGCAGGCGGCGATCCGGTCGCGCTCCCGGTCCAGGTCGAGGATCTTCCCCTCGTGTCCGGAGCCGAGGAGCGCGGCGCTGCCGCCGTGCGTCACCGTCAGCCGCGCGCCCGCCGAGTCCAGCATGTACCGCAGCCGTTCGGCCGGGAGCCCGGTGTCCAGCGGCAGATGGGAACCGCCCGCCTTCCAGATGCCGAGCAGCGTCGGCAGCGTGTCGGGGCCCCGGTGCAGCAGCACCCCGACCACCGACTCGGGCCCCACGCCCGCCTCCCGCAGCCGGTGCGCGATCCGGTTGGCCCGCTCGTCGAGCTGCCGGTACGTGACCGTGTCCTCGCCCATCTGCACGGCGACGGCGTCGGGAGTGGCCGCGGCCTGCCCCTCGATCACCTCGTGGACGTAGCGTCTCATCCCCACTCCACCTCGGTGTCGTTGAAGTCGTCCAGGACCTGGGCCAGCTCCGTCACGGACAGCAGTGAGGCGTCCACGTCGCCGTCCGGGTCGGCCGCCATCGCGTCAAGGACCGCCCGGTATATCCCGGCCACGCGCTCGGCGTTGGCCCGGTCGAGCCCGGTACTGACCGCGCGCAGCACGAGCCGGCCCGGCACATTGGCCACGGACAGCGTGAACTCGTTGGAGCTGTCCCCGGCGCCCGCCTGCACATCCACCGCGCTGCCCGCGGTCTGGTGGAAGTCCTGGTAGCGGTACATCACCTCGAACAGGCGCCGTCCGTCTGCCAGTTGCTGCACCGCAGGGAGCGGATACCGCCGGTGCGGATACACCTCCGCCTCCCGGTCGAAGACCTGGCGCACCAGCTCCCGCCAGGTCCGCGCGCTCCGGTCGTGCGCGAAGGGCAGCGTGTTCAGGAACATCCCGAACACCCGCTCCGCGCCCGGCGCCTCGGGCCGCGCGCTGTACACCACACCGGTGTGGAAGGCGTCCTCGCCGGTGACCGTGGACAGCACCTTGAGGTGGGTCGCGAGCAGCACCGCCTTGAACGAGGTGTCGGTGGACCTGGCCAGATCGCGCAGCGCGGGCTCGATGTCGCGGAAGTCCACGGACAGCTTGAAGTCCTCGCGCGGCGCGCCGTTCCCGGCCCCCCACTCCTCCGGCAGCCGGCACGGCGCGTACCGGTCGACGATCCCGCGCCAGTACGCGCGGTCCTCGCCGGAGTCCAGCGACTCCTGCTCGGCGGCGATGAAGTCGGCGTAGCGCACGGGCGCCGGTTCCGGCTCCGCGGGCACGGCGCCGGACGCGTAGCCCTGGTACAGGTCCAGCATCTCCCGCAGCAGCGACTGCTGGCTCCAGCCCTCCGTGATGGCGTGGCAGTGGGTGAAGCCGAGGTGCCACGCCTCGTCGGACTCGATCAGCGCGGCGAACCGCAGCAGTGGCGGCCGGTCCAGGTCGAAGAGGAGCGCCCGCTCGGCGGCGATGTGCTCCTGCCGCGCCGCCGCGAACCCTTCCGCGTCCGTGCCGCGCAGGTCCCGCAGGGTGACCAGCGGCTCGGCGGCCGGGTGCACGAGCTGGAGCGGCACCGAGAAGGTCTCCAGGTCGAAGGAGGTCCGCAGCATCTCGTGCCGTTCGACCACGGTACGGGCCGCCCGGTTCAGCGCCCTGGCGTCGAACGGCCGCCCGTCGTTGATCCGGAACGTGGCCGTGTTGTGGTACTTGTTCAGCCCGTCACCGGCCAGCATCTCCACCAGCATGCCGAGCTGCATCTTGGCGACCGGATAGGCGTCCGTGATCCCGGCCGGCAGCCGGTCGCGGTCCTCGTCCCCGATCAGCGCGAAGGGCTCCACCGCCCGGTAGCCGTCGCCCGCTTCACCGCCGGTGAGAGTGGCGGCGAGCCCGGCGACGGTCCGGTTCTGGAACACGTCGCGTACGGCGGCCTCGAAGCCCTCCGCCCGCAGGGCACCCACCAGCGCGATCGCCTTGATCGAGTGCCCGCCGAGATCGAAGAAGTTGTCCTCGACCCCGACCCGCTCGACCCCCAGCACCTTGCTCCACACCGCCGCGATGCGCTCCTCGGTGGGGGTGCGCGGGGCGATGTAGGAGTCGGCGGCGTTGTCGTCCGGGTCGGGCAGGGCCCGCCGGTCGAGCTTGCCGTTGGCGGTCAGCGGAATCGCATCCAGTTGCACGAAGGCGGACGGGATCATGTACTCGGGCAGTACGTCCGTCAGATCCGGGACCTCGCCGACGACATAGGCGATCAGCCGCTGGTCCTCATCCGACACGATCACCGCGGCATCCGAGACACCCGGCTGGGCGACGAGCACCGCCCGCACCTCACCCAGCTCGATGCGGTATCCGCGCACCTTCACCTGGTCGTCGATCCGGCCCAGGAACTCCACCGCACCGTCCGACCGCCACCGCGCCAGATCCCCGGTCCGGTACATCCGGCTGCCCGCCGGACCGTATACGTCCGGAAGGAACTTCTCGGCGGTACGGACCGGATCGCCCACGTAGCCGCGGGCCACACCCGCGCCACCGACGTACAGCTCACCGGCCGCACCGACCGGAACGGGCTGGAGGTGACGGTCCAGGACGCGCATGGTCATGTTCGGCAGCGGGCGTCCGATCGGGACGACCCCCTCGAACGCCTCCGCCAGCGGGAAGACACAGGTACCGACGGTGGCTTCGGTCGGTCCGTACTCGTTCAGGACCGCTCCGTCGCCGAGGACCCGGCGCCACCGGTCGACCAGCGCACCGGGCAGCGCCTCACCGGCCACGACGACCCGGCCCGTCAGCGCGGCGATCTCCTCGTCCGAGAGCTGACCCGAGAGGACTTCCAGGTGGCCGGGCGTGAGCTTGATGAAGGAGAAGGGGCCGGCTCCGTGCAACGCGGCGCCGAGGTCGATCAGTTCACCGTCGTACAGCCACGTCCGCTGACCGGCCGCCAGCGGCGCCCACACGTTCGGGACGACGAGGTCGAAGGCGACGGAGGAGAAGACGGGGGCGCCGCCGGAACCGGCGGACGCCAGTTCCTGCACCGCCCAGTCCACGTGATTGGCCAGGCTGCGGTGGGTGACCTGCACACCCTTGGGGCGGCCGGTCGAACCGGACGTGAAGACGGTGTACGCCACCGAGTCCGGGTCGATGACCACTCCGGGCGCCGTTTCAGGCAGCCCTGACAGGTCCTCGTCCGCCCGTACCACCGGGACCTCGAAGCGGTCGGCGTAAGCGGCGGAGGTCAGTGCCACCTGAACGCCCGCGTCCGCGACCATCCCCGCGATGCGGGTGGCCGGCAGCACCGGGTCCATCGGTACGTAACCCGCGCCCGCCCGCCATACCGCCAGCAGCGCCACCACCAGGTCGACCGAACGGTCAAGGAGCACCGCGACGGAGGACTCGGCGCCGACACACGCGTTGCGCAGCGCATGCGACAGGCGATTCGCCCGTGCAATCAACTCGGCGTACGACAGGCTCTGTTGGCTCATTGCGAGCGCGGTCTCTCCGGCCCGTCGTGTCACCTGCTCCGCGATCAGCTCAGGGACGGAGCCGGCCGGCAGAGGCGCCGCCGAGTCGTTCCAGGCCGTCAGGACCAGCTCGCGTTCGCCGGCCGGCAGGAACGTCTGCCGTGCGTCGCCGTGCACGTCGGCGGCAATGGCTTCGAGGACCGCGCGGTACATCGCCGCCAGCCGGTCCACCGCCGTACGGCCGAGGACCACCGGGTCGGCCGTGAGCAGCAGTCCGCTGCCGCGGGCGGCGACCGCGAGCCCGAACTCCGTGGCCCCCTCGCCGTCACCGGAGTCCGCGTCGACGAGTTCGCTGTCGGCCTGGGCGTCGGAGAGGTCGAGGTAGCTGAAGCGGACGTCGAGGAGGCGCGTACCGTCGCCCAGTTCCCGCTGCATCACCGGCATCGGGAAGCGGCGGTGCGGCCAGAGCCGGGCCTCCTGCTCGAAGGTCTGGTCGATCAGGTCGGCCCAGGTGCGGGCGCCGGTGCGGTGGGCGAACGGCACGGTGTTGAGGTACATGCCGTAGACCCGTTCGGCGCCCTCGACCTCGGGGCGGCCGCTGGAGACGAGGCCCGTGCAGAAGGCGTCCTCGACGGTGAGCTGGCTCATCACCTTCAGGTGCGCGGCGTGCAGTACCGCCTTGAGCGAGGTGCTGGTGGAGCGCGCGGCCGCCCGCAGGTCGGCGGTGAGGTCGCCGAGCGGTACCTGCACGGTCACCGCGCGGTCGCCGGGCTCCGGGTCGCCCCAGCCGGCCGGCAGCTCGAACTTGGCGTGTTCGGTGAGGGCTTCGCGCCAGTACGCGCGGTCCTCGTCCGAGTCGAGGGACGCCTGCTCGGCCGCCACGAAGTCCGCGTACCGGACCTCGGGGACGTCGGCCTCGCGCAGTCGCTCGCCGGCGCGCAGCCGCAGGTAGCCCTCCACGATGTCGCTGAGCAGGGTGCGGTGGCTCCAGCCCTCCGTGATCGGGTGGCAGACGCTGACCGACAGCCACCACGCCTCGTCTGACTCGACCAGCGCCGAGACCCGCAGCAAGGGGGCCCGGTCGAGTTCGAAGGCCGTGGCCCGTTCGCCGACGAGGTGCGCCCGGCGCGCCTCGGCCTGCTGCTCGGCGCTCTGGCCGCGCAGGTCGTGGACGGTGACGGGGAGGTCCGCCGTGGCGTGGATGAGCTGGAGCGGTACGGAGTAGGCGTCGAGCTCGAAGGAGGCCCGCAGCATCTCGTGCCGTGCGACCACCGCCTGGCCCGCGCCGCGCAGGGCCTCCACGTCGAAGGGACGGCCGTCCCTGATCCGGAACGTGGTGGTGTTGTGGTACTTGTTCCGCCCGTCGTCGGCGAGCATCTCCACCAGCATGCCGAGCTGGACCTGGGCCAGCGGGTAGGCGTCGACCAGACCCTCCGGCAGCCGGCCCCGGTCCTCGTCGCCGATCAGGGCGAAGGGCCGCACCGCCTGGTAACCGTCGGCGACTTCGCCACCGGTGAGAGTGGCGGCGAGCCCGGCGACCGTGCGGTTCTGGAACACGTCGCGTACGGCGGCCTCGAAGCCCTCCGCCCGCAGGGCACCCACCAGCGCGATCGCCTTGATCGAGTGCCCGCCGAGATCGAAGAAGTTGTCCTCGACCCCGACCCGCTCGACACCGAGCACCTTGCTCCACACCGCCGCGATGCGCTCCTCGGCGGGCGTACGGGGGGCGATGTAGGAGTCGGCCGCGTTCTCGTCCGGATCGGGCAGGGCACGGCGGTCCAGCTTGCCGTTCGCGGTCAGCGGCAGCTCGTCCAACTGCACGAACGCGGACGGGATCATGTACTCCGGCAGCGCATCGGTGAGATCCGGGACCTCGCCGACGACGTACGCGACCAGCCGCTGATCCTCCTCCGACACGATCACCGCGGCGTCCGTGACACCCGGCTGGGCGATCAACGCGGCCCGTACTTCGCCGAGTTCGATGCGATATCCGCGCACCTTGACCTGATCGTCGATCCGGCCCAGGAACTCCACCGCACCGTCCGACCGCCACCGCGCCAGATCCCCGGTCCGGTACATCCGGCTGCCCGCCGGCCCGTACACATCCGGCAGGAACTTCTCGGCGGTACGCACCGGGTCACCCACATAGCCACGAGCCACACCCGCGCCGCCGACGAACAGCTCACCGACCGCACCCACCGGAACAGGCCGCAGCCGACCGTCCAGGATCCGCATCGTCATGTTCGGCAGTGGACGCCCGATCGGGACCACGCCTTCGAAGGCTTCCACCAGCGGGAAGACACATGTGCCGACGGTCGCCTCAGTGGGCCCGTACTCGTTGAGGACCGCCCCGTCGCCCAGGACCTGGCGCCACCGCTCGACGAGACCGCCGGGCAGGGCCTCACCGGCCACCACGACCCGGCCCGTCAGAGCCGCGATGTCCTCGTCCGACAACTGGCCCGAGAGGACTTCCAGGTGTCCGGGAGTGAGCTTGATGAAGGAGAAGGGGCCGGCTTCGTTCAACGCGGCGCCGAGATCGGTGAGTTCGCCGTCGAAGAGCCAGGTCCGCTGACCGGCCGCCAGCGGCGCCCACACATTCGGCACCACCAGGTCGAAGGCCACCGACGAGAAGACGGGGGCGCCGCCCGACCAGACGGACGCCAGCTCCCGTACCGCCCAGTCCACGTGATTGACCAGGCTCCGGTGCGAGACCTGCACACCCTTCGGACGACCCGTGGAACCCGACGTGAAGACCGTGTACGCCACCGAGTCCAGATCCACCCGGACCTCGGGCGCGGACGACGGCAGGCGCGACAGGTCCTCGTCCACCCGCACCACCGGCACCTCGAACCGGCCCGCGTACGCCTCCGACGTCACCGCCACCTGCACACCCGCATCCGCGACCATCCCCGCGATCCGTGAGCCCGGCAGCACCGGGTCCATCGGCACATAACCCGCACCCGCACGCCACACCGCCAGCAACGCCACCACCAGATCCACCGACCGGTCCAGCAACACCGCCACCAACGACTCCGCACCCACACCCTCAGCACGCAGGCGATGCGCCAGACGATTCGCCCGGACGTCCAACTCCGCATACGTCAGGACCCGTTCACCCGACTCAAGCGCGACCGCGTTCGGCCACTCGGCCATCTGCTCCGCGATCAGCTCCGGGACGGAGCGGGGAGGCACCGGCACCGCCGAGTCGTTCCAGGTGGTCAGTACGCGCTCGCGTTCACCGCCCGGCAGGAATGTCTCCTGTGCGTCGCCGTCCACGTCGGCGGCCATAACTTCGAGGACTGTCCGGTACATCGCCGCCAGCCGGTCCACCGCCGTACGGCCGAAGTGGTGCCGGTGGCCGGTGATCACCATGAAGCCGGCGCGGGTGGAGACGCCGAGCGGGAACTCGGTGGGGCTGTCGTCGATGGTGGCGGGGTAGTCGACGAGGTCCTGGTCGACCTGGCGGAAGTTCTGGTAGCTGAAGCGGACGTTGACGAGACGTTCGGTGCCGGCGAGCTCGCGCTGCATGGCGCCGAGGGGGTAGCGGCGGTGCGGCCAGACCTCGATCTCCTGGTCGAAGACCTGGCGGACCAGTTCGCGCCAGGTGCGGGCGCCGCGCCGGTGGGCGAACGGGAGGGGGTTGAGGTAGACGCCGTAGACGCGTTCCGCGCCGACCGCCTCGGGGCGGGCGTTGGTGACGAGGCCGGTGAAGAACGACTCCTCCGGGGTGAGCTGGCTCATCACCTTCAGGTGCGCGGCGTGCAGCACGCTCTTGATGGGGACCTTGGCCTGGGTGGCGAGGGTGCGGAGCCCGGCTTCGAGATCGTGGTACGGCACCCAGGAGCGGTTGAGGCCGGGGGGTGTGGAGGCGGGGTCGTCGCCGAGGCTGGCCGGGATCTCGAAGGGCGTGTGCTCGTCGAGGACGCCCTGCCAGTAGCCGCGATCCTCCTCGGAGGCGAGCGACTGGAGCTCGGCGGCGACGAAGTCCGCGTAGCGGATGCCGGGGGTGTCCGGGTCCGGCAGGGGCTCGCCCGCGCGCAACGCGTGGTAGGTGGTGACGAGTTCCATCAGCAGGGAGTGGTGGCTCCAGCCTTCGAGCACGGCGTGGCACTCGGTGAGGGTCAGCCACCAGGAGCCGTCGTCGCGGGCGTGGCCGGTGAAGCGGATCAGCGGGGCGCGGGTCAGGTCGAAGAGCTCGGTGCGCTCCGTCGCCATGTAGGCGCGCAGGGACTGCTCCGCGGCGTCCGCGTCGAGGCCGGTGAGGTCGCGGGTGGTGACGGGTGAGACGACCTCGGCGTGCACGAGCTGGAGAGGTACGGAGTAGCCCTCGACGGCGAAGGAGGAGCGGAGGATTTCGTGCCGGGCCAGGACGGTGTCGACGGTCCGCTGGAGGACGCCGGGGTCGAGGGGGTGCTCGTCCAGGATCCGGAAGCAGGTGGAATTGTGGTAGTGGTTGCGGCCGTCGTCGGCGAGCATCTCCACGACCATGCCGAGCTGGACCTGCGCCAGCGGGTAGGCGTCCACCAGGCCCTCGGGGAGCCGGGCGCGGTCGTCCGCGCCGAGCAGGGCGAAGGGGGCGACGGGCGGCTCGGGCTCCGCGGGGGCGGGGCGGCCGGTGGCGAAGGCGACGAGTTCGGCGGGGGTGCGGTGCTCGAAGACGTCGCGGACGGTGACGTCGTACTCGCCGCCGCGCAGGGCGCCGACGAGGGCGACGGCGCGCAGGGAGTCGCCGCCGAGGTCGAAGAAGTTGTCCTCGACACCGACCGTCTCCACGCCCAGGACCTCGCGCCAGACGGCGGTCATCTCCTCCTCGGCGGGGGTGCGCGGGGCGACGTGCACGGCGTCGACGCCGAGGGCGCTGCGGTCGGGGGCCGGCAGGGCGGCCTGGTCGAGCTTGCCGTTGACGGTGAGCGGGATGCGGCCGACGACGAGGAAGGCGGCCGGGATCATGTACTCGGGCAGGCTCCGGGCGAGCAGGGCGCGCAGTTCGCTGGGCGCGGCCACGGCGTCGCCGGTGGGCACGACGTAGGCGATGAGGCGGCGGTCGCCGGGGGTGTCCTCGCGGGCGACGACGACGGCGTCGCGGACGCGCGGGTGGGTGGTGAGGGCGGCCTTGATCTCGCCGAGTTCGATGCGGTGGCCGCGGATCTTGACCTGGTGGTCGATGCGGCCGAGGTAGTCGAGGCTGCCGTCGGGGCGGCGGGAGGCGAGGTCGCCGCTGCGGTAGAGGCGGGTGCCGGGGGTGCCGTAGGGGTCGGGTACGAAGCGTTCGGCGGTGAGGGCGGGGCGGCCCAGGTACATGAGGGCGACGCCGGGGCCGCCGACGTGGATCTCGCCGGGTACGCCGACGGGTACGAGTTCGCCGTGCGGGCCGAGCAGGTGGACCTGGAGGTCGCTGATCGGCACGCCGACCGGGTTGCCGGTCTCGGCGTCGAGGTCGGCCTCGGTGACGCGGTGGAACGTGGTGTGCACGCACGTCTCGGTGATGCCGTACAGGTTGTCCAGTTCCGTGACGTCGAGGCCGCGGCGCTCCGCCCAGGGCTTGAGGGCGGGGATGTCGAGGCGTTCGCCGCCGAACGAGACTACGCGGACGGCGAGTTCGTCGACGAGGGGGTGTCCCTCGGCGGCCAGGGAGACCAGGCTGCGGAAGGCGGACGGGGTCTGGTTGAGGACGGTGACCCGTTCGCCGGCGAGCAGGCGCAGGAAGTCTTCCGGTGAGCGGGAGGTCTCCGGCGGTACGACGACCAGGCGGCCGCCGTAGGTGAGGGCGCCCCAGATCTCCCACACCGACATGTCGAAGGCGTAGGAGTGGAAGAGGGTCCACACGTCCCGCTCGCCGAAGTGGAAGTGCTCCTCGGTGGCGGTGAACAGGCGCAGCACGTTGGTGTGGCTGAGGCCGACGCCCTTGGGCCTGCCGGTGGAGCCCGAGGTGTAGATCGTGTAGATCAGGTCGTCGGGGTGGACGCCGGTGTCCGGGTCGTGATCGGGGGCGGCGGCCAGCGCGGCGGTCTCCTGGGGGTCGTCCAGGACGACGAAGCGGCTGCCCTCGGCGGCGGCGCGCAGGTGGGCGGCGTGTCCGCCGGAGGTGACGACGACGTCGGCGCCCGCGTCCTTCAGGACGTAGCCGATGCGGTCGGCGGGGTGCTCGGGGTCCAGCGGCAGGTAGCCGGCGCCGGACTTCAGGACGCCGAGCAGGGCGGGCACCAGGTGCGGGCCGCGGTCGAGGCCGACGCCGACCAGGCGGCCGGGGCCCGCGCCGAGGGAGCGCAGGTGGTGGGCGAGGCGGTTGGCCCGGGTGTTGAGTTCGGCGTAGGTGAGGCGTTCGGTGCCGCAGACGACGGCGACGGCGTCGGGGGTGGCGGCGGCGCGCTCCTCGACGAGCTGGTGGACGCAGCGGGTGGGCGCGTCGAAGACGCGGACCTCGGGCAGCAGGACGGCGAGGTCGGCGGCGTCGAGCATGTCCAGGCGGGACAGGCGGCGGTCGGGGTGGTCGGCGGCGGAGGCCAGCAGCCGCTGGAGGTGGCGGGCCATGCGCTCGGCGGTGGTCCGGTCGTAGAGGGCGGTGCTGTATTCGAGGGTGCCGGTGACGGACCCGTCGGGCGCCTCGCGGAGCTGGAGGGTGAGGTCGAAGCGGGAGACCTGCGAGGTGGCGGTCAGGGTCTCGGTGTCGACGCCGGGCAGGGTGAAGCCGGTGGTGCGTTCGCGGTGCATGGTGAAGGCGACCTGGCACAGCGGGGTGCGGGACATGTCCCGGACCGGGGCCAGTTCGTCCACGAGGCGGGCGAAGGGGTACTCCTGGTGGTCGAAGGCGTCCAGGACGGTTTCCCGGGCGCCGGTGAGGAGCTGCCGGAACGTCGGGTCGCCCTGCCAGGTGCCGCGCAGGACCAGGGTGTTGATGCCGTAGCCGATGAGCCCTTCCAGCTCGGGCCGGTTGCGTCCGGAGACGACGGTGCCCACGGCGATGTCGTCGCGTCCCGTGTAGCGGGAGAGGAGCCCCTGGTAGCCGGCGAGGAGGGTGTGGAAGAGGGTCGCGCCGTGCGCGGCACCGAGGTCGCGGAGCTTTTCAGCGAGCGGTGCGGGCAGGTGGACGGGGACCGCGTCACCGGCGTAGGAGCGGGTGGCGGGGCGGCGGCGGTCGGCCGGCACCTCCAGGGGGGTGAGTCCGGCGAGCCGTTCGCGCCAGTGGTCGAGCTGGCGGTCGAGCTCCCCGCCGTCGAGACGGCGGCGCTGCCAGGCCGCGTAGTCGGCGTACTGCACCGGGAGGGGGGCCAGGGGTGAGGGCTCGTCGCGGCCGAACGCCTCGTACAGCGCGGCGAGTTCGCCGAGGAACAGGCCCACGGACCACTCGTCGCAGGCGACGTGGTGGAAGACGACGACCAGCAGGTGGTCGTCGTCCGCGACGCGGATGAGGCGGGCCCGCAGCGGGGCGCCTTCGGCTAGGTCGAAGGGGCGGCCGGGTTCGGCCTCGGCCAGCCGGCGGGCCGCCGCCTCCCGTTCGGCGGGGGTGCCGCTGCCGGTCAGATCGTCGATGGGCAGGTCGAACGGGCCGGGCGGGTCGATGAGCTGGACCGCTTCGGTTCCGTCGAGCCGGTAGCGGGTGCGCAGGATCTCGTGGCGGGCCACCAGCTCCTCGAAGCCGCGCCGCAGCAGACCGGCGTCGAGCCGCCCGCGCAGCCGGAGCGCCACGGGCACGCTGTACTCCCAGCTCTCCGGGTCCAGCCTGCTGAGGAACCACATCTGCTGCTGCCCGTGCGACAGCGCGAGCGGCCCGTCGCGGTCGACGGGGGTGACAGCGCCCCGCCGCCCACCGCGGCCCCCGGCCCGCCCTCCGGCGAGCCTGGCCCGCACCAACTCCTCACGCCTGCGGTCGGCCGCGGAACCGCTGCCGCTCGGTCCGCCACCGTCGACCGGTCCGCCGCCGTCGGCCGATCCGCCGCCGTCGGCCGATCCGCTGTGGTCGGCGGATGCGCCGCCGCCGACAGACGCGCCGTTGCCGACAGACGCACTGCCGTCGGCCGCCCGGCCCCTGCCGGCCGACACGCCGCGGTCGGCGGATGCCCCGCCGCCGACAGACGCGCCGTTGCCGACAGACGCCCCGCCGCCGACAGACGCGCCGTTGCCGACAGACGTGCTGCCCTCGGCCGCTCCGCCGCCGCCGACCGCTCCGCCGTCACCGGCGGATCCGCTGCCGTCGCCCTGTCCGCTCGTGCGGACTTCGCTCGTGGTCATGCTGAGCGCCCCTCCCGACCTTCGTTCCGTACGACGTGTCTCGTGTGGTGCCTGCGTGGTGCTGGGTGCTGTGCGGTGTGTGCCGCCGCCGTCGGCGCCGTGGGCCGGGGGGCGTGGACCGTGGTCAGGCGGAGGCCTGCTCCATGCGGCGGCGCAGGCTCGCCGGGCGCAGGTCCGTCCAGACCTCTTCGATCCGCTTCAGGCAGTCCTGCCGCGAGGCCTCGGTGCCCTCGGCGCGCCAGCCGGCGGGGAGTTCCCGGTCCGCGGCCCAGATCGAGTACTGCTCCTCGTCGTTGAGGACGACCAGGTAGGTGCGGTCGTCGGTCTGCTCGTCAGCCATGACGTGTCCTTTCGGAGGCCGGAGGCCAGAAGGCCGTGGCCGGTGGTCGGATGCGCGACCAGCGTCCGACGGCGGCCTATACCGGCGCTCTTACCGGCTTTTACCGGCTCTCTTACGGGCCTTGCCGGGCTGGGACACGGGGGCGCCGGGGCCGGACACGGCGGCGCCCCCGGCGTACGGCACACGGCCCGGTCCCGACGGGGGTGGCGGGACCGGGCCGTGTGGTCCGGGGGCGGTGCGGACGGTCGTACAAAGGGGCGCTACCGGGTCACTCGCGGGCTCCGATCAACTGCACCGCACGGGCCCGCAGCGCCGCGCCGACCGGCAGCACCGTGCCGAGCAGCGCGAGCAGCGTGGAGATCACCGCCACGCCCGCGACGATCGCGTACGGCGCGACGATCGGGGTGGTGCCGAAGAGCTGGAACAGGGCTCCCCACAGCCCGGCCAGGTTGACGGCGGTGGCGGCCAGCGCGAGGACCACGCCGATCGCGGACACCAGCAGCGACTCGGCGACGAAGAACCGCAGCACCTGCCGCGGCGTGGCGCCCGCCGTCCGCAGGATCGCCAGGTCGCGCCGCCGGTCCGCGGTCGCCATCAGCAGCGTGTTCAGGATCGCGATGAAGCAGAACAGCATGATGATCACGGCCGTGGAGCGCTGCCTGACCTCGGTCAGGTGCTTGGCGTAGGCGGCCTCGGAGGCGACGAGCTGGTCCCGCGTCATGAAGTCGGCGCCGCTGCCGGCGATCGCCTTCTCGATGGCGGCGGTGGCCTTGTCCTCGTCGGTGCCCGGGTCGAGGGTGATGTACGCGCGGCGGGCCAGGCCGTCGCGCGCGTACAGCGCCGTGTCGGCGAACCGCTCCGGCAGGTACGCCACGTCCTCGCCGCGCAGCGCCTTGTAGACGGCGGCGACTTTCAGCCGCTGGGTGCTGCCGTCGGCCATCAGCACCTCCTGCGTGGAGCCGAGGTCCATGTGCCACAGGTCGGCGACGGCCATGCTGTTGTCGTCGAGGTCGTCCAGGGACCCTTCGATGACCTTGAGGTCCATGGTCCGCTTCAGCGCCTCCGGGTCGACGACCAGGCCGTCGTTCTCGTCGTAGCGGTCCTCGTCCTTCCAGTACACCGTGGTGAGCAGCGGCGCGGCGATCTGCACGCCGGGCACCTCGGCCACCTTGTCGATCACCTCGGTGCTGATGCCCGGGGTGTCGTCGGGGGCCAGCGCGTACTGGGAGACGACCCGGTTCTGCAGACCGCTGTCCCGGGCCGCGCCGAGCGAGTCGGTGGCGGCGAGCAGCGAGAAGGACAGGCCGACGGTGAGCAGGACGGGCGCGGCGGTCGCCGCAGTGCGGCGGCGGGCGGTCAGCACGCTCTCGCGGACCAGCATCGCGGTGGGTCCCGCGGCCCGGCGCCACGGCCGCATCAGCAGCCGGGCCAGCGGTCCGACGGCCAGCGGCGCGAGGACCGCGGCCGCCAGCACCGGCACCATCAGCGAGATCACGTACATCGTCGGCGAGAGCACCGTCACCGGGGAGCCGGTGGCGATCCACGCGGTCCAGCCGACGCCGCCGACCAGGGCGGCGGCGCCCAGCAGGGCGCGGCCCGGGGTGACGCCCGTGTCGTCGACGGCGGCCTCCCGCAGCGCCTCGACGGGCTGGATGGAACCGGCCCGGCGGGCCGCCGCCGCGGCACCGCCGACCGACACTAGCAGGCCCACCAGGAAGGCGCCGGCGGTCGGCGCGAGCACCGTCCAGTGCAGGGACGGGGTGACGGTGAACCACTCAGGCGAGATGTCCATGGCGATCAGCATGTCGGCCAGGAGCTGCGCCCCGAACAGGCCGAGCACGGTGCCCACGGCGGCGGCGAGACCGCCGACCAGGAGCGCTTCGTTGCGGACCATCTTGCGGACCTGCCTGGGCGTGGCGCCGACCGCGCGCAGCAGGGCGACCTCCCGGCGGCGCTGGACGACCGCGAAGGCGAAGGTGGAGGCGACCACGAAGATCGCGGTGGTCCCGGCGACGGCCGCCATCACCGGCACGAGCGTGATCGTGTTGTCGAGGGTCTCGCGGTCCTCGGCCTCGCTGGCGTCGGCCTCGTGCCGGTCCTGCCCGGTGAGCACGTCGGCCCGGTCGCCGACGGCGTCCCTGACCGCGTCCGCGGACCCGAGCGCCACCAGGGAGTCGATCCGCGGGGACAGCCGGGCGGCCTCGGCCTCGGAGAAGAAGACGGCGTCCTCGTAGCCGACGGGGGCGACGGTGCCGCTGACGGTGTACGTCCGCACGCTGGACGCCGTCAGCACGGTCACCTTGTCGCCGGTGCGGGCCTGGTCGGAGGGGACGACGAGCTGTCCGTCCCCGGTGGGCGCCGCGCCGTCGGTGAGGCGGTAGCCGCCGAAGCGCGCCACCGGCCACGGGTGCCCGACCTGGTCCTCGGGGCCGCCGCGCAGCTGCGCGTAGAAGGAGCGGTCCACGACGGTCCGCCCGGTCGCGGTGACCTGGTCGCGCAGTTCGGTGCTCAGTCCGCGGGCCGCCTCGGGCGAGCGGACGCCCAGGTCGTGGTGGGCCGGGTTCCAGCCGTCCGACAGCGGGCGCACCACGGCGTCCGCGCCGGCGAAGCGCTCCACCGGCCGGTCGGGCAGGTCGAACGCGGTCGTGACGAGCAGCCCCATGGCCGCGACCTGCGCGACCCCGAGGACGAGGGCGACCACCGTGCCGAGGAACGACACCCAGCGGGCCCGCAGGGTCTGGAAGGCCACCCTGATCACGAGGACACCGCCAGGTGCGTCATACGGGCGGCGACGTCCTCGGCGGTCGGCTGGAGGAGTTCGCCGACGAGGCTGCCGTCGGCGAGGAACAGCACCCGGTCCGCGTACGCGGCGACGTTCGGGTCGTGGGTGACCATGACGATGGTGGTGGTCACCCGGTCGCCGGTGCCGTCGACGTCACCGTCGCCGGGACCGGCCAGCGCCCGCAGTGTGCCGAGGAGTTCGCGCCCGGTCGACATGTCGAGGGCGCCGGTCGGCTCGTCCGCGAAGAGCACGGCGGGCCGGGCGACCAGGGCGCGGGCGATGGCCACCCGCTGCTGCTGTCCGCCGGAGAGCTGGCTGGGCCTGCTGCCGGCCTTCTTCTCCAGGCCGACCTGGGCGAGCGCCTGCCGTACCGCGCCGCGGCCCGGCCTGCGGCCCGCGAGCCGCATCGGCAGCGCCACGTTCTGCTCGGCGGTCAGCGACGGCAGCAGGTTGAACGACTGGAAGATGAACCCGGTGGCGGCGCGGCGCAGTTCGGTGAGCCGGGTCTCGTTCAGGCCCGAGGTGTCCTGTCCGTCGATGAGGACCCGGCCCGACGTGGGCCGGTCGAGCCCGGCCGCGCACTGGAGCAGGGTCGACTTGCCGGAGCCCGAGGGCCCCATGATCGCGGTGAAGCTGCCCCGCGGGAAGGACAGGCTGGTCTCGCGTAAGGCCGGCACCGCGCTCTCCCCCGACCCGTAGGTCTTGGTGAGCGACTCGAGCCGCACTGCGTCATCCATCGGTACTCCGTGCTTCGTGGGTGAGGGGATCGGCCGGCGTCCCGTCCACGACGGAGGCCGGCGCGGGCACGTCCGGGACCGGCAGCGCCGCCGGTACCGGGGTGGTGTGCACCGCGTCGGGAGGTTCGGTGCTCTCGGTGCTGTCCGCGCGGTCCTCCCGGGCCGCGCCGGGTCTGCTGAAGACGACGGCCGCCACCAGGGCGAGGGCAGCCATCACCGCCGACAGCGCTGTCAGGGTGTGCCGGCTGCCGACCGCCTCCAGCAGATATCCGGTACCGAGCGCGCCGAGCGAACTCGCCCCGGACACCAGGAGCATGACGACACTGCCGACCCGCCCCTGCATGTCGTTGGGGGTGATGCGCACCTGGTAGGCCATGCCGGAGACCGTAACAGTGGCTCCTATAAACGACGTTATGTAGAAAAGCACCCCAAGTGCCCAGGCTTGCCGGAAGAACACCGCTGTGGGCATGACCACGGCCCAGGCGCCGTGCGCGAGCATCATGATCTGCCCCATCGACAGCCGCCGGTTCAGCCAGCCGCCGGACAGCGCCCCGCACAGCCCGCCCATGCCGCCCGCCGCCATGATCAGGCCGATGGTGCCCGCGGCGCCGCCGTCCTCCCTGATCACCACGGCCACGGTCAGGATGAGCCCCTGGAACACCAGGTTGCTGACCGAGATGATCAGCAGCGCCGTCCTGAAGTAGGCCCGTCCCCAGACCCAGTTGAGGCCGACCGCGACCTCGGACCGCAGCGGGGGGCGCCCGGTGCGCGGCCGGCGCGGCGGCTGCGGCTCGGCGCGCAGCCGGATCAGGGTGATCAGCGAGCCCAGGTAGAGCCCGACGCTGGACATGAACGGCACCCACGCCGACAGGCCGAACATGGCCCCGCTGGTGGGATTGGCGATGAAGTTGACGCCGCGGGAGCGGGCCTCGTTGGTGGCCATCGCCGCGCTGAGCTGCTGCCGCGGCACCACACCGCGCACCATGGCCCGCTCCGAGAGCTGGTAGAAGACGGTCATGCTGCTCTGCACGAACGCCACCAGGGCGATGTGCCAGACCCACACCTCGTCCCCCAGCAGGGAGAGGGCGACCGTCGCCACGGCGATCATCCGCACCACGACGCACGTCATCATCACGCGCCGCCGGTTCAGCCGGTCCACCAGCACGCCCGCGGGCAGCTGCACGAGCAGCGAGGGCAGCAGCCCGGCGAACCCGACGATGCCCGCGGCACTCTCCGACCTGGTGCTCCACAGCACCAGCAGCGTGAAGGCCATCCCGGAGCAGCGCTCCGCCATGACCGACATCGCCGAGCCGGTCCACAGCAGCCGGAAGTCGCGGTAGCTGCGCAGCGACGGCAGCTTGTGCTTCTGCCCGCCCCTCGCGTCGGGGCGGGCTCTGCGCTTCCTTCTCATGGACGGGCGGCCCGGCACCATTCGAGGACCGCCATCGCGCTGTGCAGCTTGTGCGTGGCCTGGGCGAACGCCAGGCTGGCCGGTCCGTCGAGCACGTCCGCGGTGACCTCCTCGCCCCGGTGGGCGGGCAGGTCGTGCAGGAACACCGCGCCGGGGCTGGTCTCCCACAGGGCGCCGGTCACCTGGAACGGCGCGAACACCGTGCGCCAGTCCGCGTCCGGCTTGCTGGTGCCCGTTGTCTGCCAGCGGGTGGTGTACACGACGTCGAACCCGGCGGGCAGCGCCGCCATGTCGTGCTGCTCGGACACCTTCGCCCCGCTGCGCGCCGCCTGCTCGCCGGCGGTCGCCAGGATGTCCGGCGTCAGACCGTAGCCGGGCGGGGTGCGCAGCTCCAGCTCGGTGCCCGGGTAGCGGGTGAGGCCGAGGGCGAGCGCCGCGGCGCTGTTGTTGCCCTCGCCCACGTACAGCACCCGAAGCCCCTCGACCCGGCCGAAGTGGCGGTGCAGCGTGGTGAGGTCGGTGAGCCCCTGCGTCGGGTGCTCCTCCGCCGTCATCGCGTTCACCACCGACATCGGTCCGGCCGCCGCCCAGGTGCGCAGCTCCCCGGTCGCGTCCGCGGTTCTCGCCACCAGCAGGTCCAGCATGCCGGACAGCACCCGGCCGGTGTCCTCGGTGGTCTCCCCCGTGTTGAGCTGGAGGTCGCCGGGTCCGAAGGTCACCGTCTGCGCGCCGAGCCGCAGCGCCCCGCTGGTGAAGGCGGTACGGGTACGGGTCGAGGTGCGGCGGAAGTAGACGCCGACCACCTCGTCCCGCAGCGGCTTGGCGACCGCCCCGGCGGCGAACTCCGCCCCGCGGGCGACCAGCGCGTGCAGCTCGTCGTCGGTCAGATCGGTCAGTGAGATGAGGTGGCGCATCGGGACGTCCTTCACTCGGTCACTCGTCGGTCAGGAGGGGTCGGCCACTCGCCGGCCGGTCGGGCCACTCGCCGGCCGGTCGGTCAGGAGGATCCGGCGAGCTCCGCGTCGATCTCGGCCCGGACCCGGTCCTCGATGTCCACGGCCAGTTGCGCGATGGTGGGCCGCTCGAAGACGACCCGCATCGGCAGGTCGAGGTCGAAGTCCTGCTGGAGCCGCGAGACGAGCCGGACCGCGAGGATGGAGTGCCCGCCGATGTCGAAGAAGCTGTCGTGCGCGCCGGCCTGCTTGCCGAGCAGATCACTCCAGATCGCGGCGATGCGCTCCTCGGTGGGCGTGCTCGGGGCGACGTAGGCATCGGCCGCGTTCTCGTCCGGGTCGGGCAGCGCCCGCCGGTCGAGCTTGCCGTTGGCGGTCAGCGGGATCGCATCCAGGCGCACGAAGGCGGACGGGATCATGTACTCGGGCAGTACGTCCGTCAGATCCGGGACCTCGCCGACGACATAGGCGATCAGCCGCTGGTCCTCATCCGACACGATCACCGCGGCATCCGAGACGCCGGGCTGGACGACGAGCGCCGCCCGCACCTCACCCAGCTCGATCCGGTATCCGCGCACCTTCACCTGGTCGTCGATCCGGCCCAGGAACTCCACCGCACCGTCCGACCGCCACCGCGCCAGATCCCCGGTCCGGTACATCCGGCTGCCCGCCGGACCGTACGGATCGGGCACGAACCGGTCCGCCGTACGCACCGGATCACCCACGTAACCACGGGCCACCCCGGCACCCCCGACGAACAACTCCCCGACCGCCCCCACCGGAACCGGCCGCAGATGCCCGTCGAGGATCCGCATCGTCATGTTCGGCAGCGGACGCCCGATCGGCACCACCCCCTCGAACGCCTCCACCAGCGGGAACACACACGTACCGACGGTCGTCTCGGTCGGCCCGTACTCGTTGAGGACCTTCCCGTCCCCGAGGACCCGGCGCCACCGGTCGACCAGCGCACCGGGCAGCGCCTCACCGGCCACGACGACCCGGCCCGTCAGCACGGCGATCTCCTCGTCCGAGAGCTGACCCGAGAGGACTTCCAGATGGCCGGGCGTGAGCTTGATGAAGGAGAAGGGGCCTGACTTGGCCAACGCCGTGCCCAGACCGGTCAGTTCACCGTCGAAGAGCCAGGTCCGCTGACCGGCCGCGAGCGGCGCCCACACGTTCGGCACCACCAGGTCGAAGGCGACGGAGGAGAAGACGGGCGCGCCTCCGGAACCGGCCGACGCCAGCTCACGTACCGCCCAGTCGATGTGATTGGCCAGGCTGCGGTGCGAGACCTGCACACCCTTGGGACGGCCCGTCGAACCGGACGTGAAGACCGTGTACGCCACCGAGTCCGGGTCCACCAGGACACCGGGCGCGGAGGACGGGTGCCGGCTCAGGTCCTCGTCCACCCGCACCACCGGTACGCCGAACCGGTCGGCGTACTCGGCGGAGGTGACCGCCGTCCGAACGCCCGCGTCCGCGACCATCCCCGCGATCCGCGCGCCCGGCAGCACCGGGTCCATCGGCACGTAACCCGCACCCGCCCGCCACACCGCCAGCAGCGCCACCACCAGATCGACCGAACGGTCGAGGAGCACCGCCACCGACGACTCGGCGCCGACACCCGCCGCACGCAGCGCATGCGCCAGACGGTTCGCGCGTACGTCCAACTCCGCGTAGGACAGGACGCGATCGGCCGACTCCAGCGCGACCTCGTCCGGACGGGCCGTCACCTGTTCCGCGATCAGCTCCGGGACCGAGGTCTCGCGTACCGGGACCGCCGAGTCGTTCCAGAGGCGGAGGAGGCGGTGTTCGTGGACGGTGGTGAGGTCGATCGCGGAGAGCGGGGTGCCGGGGGCGTCCACGACGGCCTGGACGAGGCGGACGAAATGGTCCGCCAGGCGTTCCACGGTGGTGTGCTCGAAGAGCGCGGTGGCGTATTCGAAGGCGCCGGTGAGGGAGCCGTCTGCGTGCCGCCAGACGAAGAGGGTGAGGTCGGTCTTGGCGACCTGCCAGGCGCCCTGGAAGGCGTCCATGAGGACACCGTCGGCGGCGACCGTGGTGGCGCCCTCGTCCTGGAGGTCGAAGGCGACCTGGTAGAGCGGGGTGCGGGACAGGTCGCGGACCGGCTGGAGCTCGTCCACCAGGCGCTCGAAGGGCAGCTCCTGGTGGGCGAAGCCGGAGAGGACGGTCTCCTTGGTCCGGTCGAGCAGGTCGGCGAAGGTGGGGTCGCCGGTCAGGTCGCAGCGCAGGACGAGCGAGTTGAGGAAGAAGCCCACGGTGTCCTGGGTCTCCGGGCGCAGCCGGCCGGTGACAGGGCTGCCGACGCCGAAGTCGTCCTGGCCGCTGTAGCGGGAGAGCAGCGCGGCAAAGGCGGCGAGGAGGGCGGCGTAGGGGGTGGCGCCGTGCTGCCTGCCGATGCCGCTGAGGGCGTCGGCGAGCGTGGCGGGCACGGAGAACCGTACGCCCTGGCCGTGTCCGTCGCGGCGGGCCGGGCGGGGCCGGTCGGTGTGGAGCTGGAGTTCGGGCATCCCGCGCAGGGCGGTCTTCCAGTAGTCGAGTTCGCGGTCGAGGACGGTGTCGTCGGAGCGGGCGGCCTGCCAGGCGGCGTAGTCGCCGTACTGGACGGCGGGTGCGGGCAGGGCGGGGGCGCGGTGCTCGGCGGCGGCCGCGCACAGTTCGCGGATCTCGCGTTCCAGGACGACCGTGGACCAGCCGTCGCTCGCGATGTGGTGGGCGGTGACCAGCAGGACGGGGCCGCCGAGCGGGACGCGGACGAGCAGGGCCCGCCACAGTGGTCCGTCGGTCAGGTCGAAGCCGCGGCGGAACTGCTCGCCGAAGAGCCGTTCCAGGTCGGCCTCGCCGGCGTTCTCGACGCGCAGTTCGACGGGAGCCGCGTCGACGACGAGCTGGCGGGGCTCCTCGCCCTGGAGGACGTAGCGGGTGCGCAGCGCCTCGTGGCGCTCCTCCAGGGAGTTCAGGGCGGTGCGGACGGTGTCCTCGGTGGTGCCCGCGGGCAGCCGCAGGAAGAGCGGGGCGACCCATTCGGGGCTGCCCGGGTGCATGCGGTCGAGGAACCACAGGCGGTGCTGGCCGAAGGAGAGCGGCAGCGGCGCCCGGCGGTCGACCGGTACCACCTCGGGCACGGCGGGCCGGGCCTCTTCGAGGAGCCGGGCCTGTGCCTCGACGGTGGAGGCGCCGAACAGGCCGCGCAGCTGGATGTCGTCGCCTGACGCCTTGGCGAGGGCGACGGCGAGGCGGGTCAGGACCAGGGAGGAGCCGCCGAGCGCGAAGAAGTCGTCGTGCACGCCGACGTTCTCGACCTTCAGGAGCTGCGCCCAGACGTCGGCGACGAGGCGTTCGGCCGGGGTGCGGGGCGCGACGTGCGCGGGGGTGTCACCGGTCGCGGCGGCCTCGGGGGACGCCGGGTCGGGCAGGGCGGCCCGGTCTACCTTGCCGTTGGCGGTCAGCGGGAAGGCGTCCACGGGCACGAACTGGGCGGGGATCATCGGCTCGGGCAGCCGCCGCCGCAGGAAGCTGCGCAGTTCGTCGCGGGGGATACGGCGCCCGGCGACCAGGTGGGCGACGAGCCGGGTGGCGCCGTTCGCGGTGTACGCGCCGACGACGGCGGACCGTACGTCGGGGTGGGCGTGCAGGGCGGCCTCGACCTCGGCGGGTTCGATGCGGACGCCGTTGACCTTGACCTGGTGGTCGACGCGGCCGAGGTAGGCGAGGCTGCCGTCGGAGCGCCAGCGGGCGAGGTCGCCGGTGCGGTACATACGGCTGCCGTCGCCGCTGTGCGGGTCGGGCAGGAAGCGCTCGGCGGTCTGCGCGGGGCGGTTCGCGTAGCCGCGGGCGAGGCCGGTGCCCGCCGCGTACACCTCGCCGACGACGCCGATGGGCACCGGGTCGAACTCCTCGTCGAGGACGTAGACGCGCAGTCCGTCGAGGGGACGGCCGATGGGTACGGCCTCGGTGTGCACCTCGGGGTCGAACTCCTGGGCGGTGACGTCGATGGAGCACTCGGTGGGCCCGTACGTGTTCCAGACGGTGGCGCCGGTCGGCTCGCTCAGGCGGCGGCACAGCTCGGCGTCCAGGGCCTCACCGGCGGAGAACACCAGGCGCAGTCCGGTGCACCGGGCCCAGCCGGGTTCGTCGGTGAGCAGCCGCAGCACGGAGGGGACGCCCTGGAGGACGGTGACGCGCTGTTCGGTGAGGGTGCGCACGAGCAGCGCCGGGTCGGACTCGGCGCCCTGCGGTGCCATCACCACGGTGCCGCCCGCGACGAGCGGCGCGAACAGTTCCAGGGCGGCGGCGTCGAAGGTGAGGACCGTCTTCTGCGCCATCCGGTCGGCCGGGCCGAGGCCCTGCGCGCGGACCGTCCAGTTCACCCGGTTGGCGATGCCGGCGTGCTCCACCAGGACGCCCTTGGGGCGGCCGGTGGAGCCCGAGGTGTAGGTGAGGTAGGCGGCGCCCGCCGGGTCGGCGGCGAGCGGTTCGGGGTCGGTGTCCGGCAGGGCGTCGAGGCCGGTGGCCGGGTCGTCCAGGAGCAGCGCGGTGCCCTCGGCCAGTCCCTCGGGCGCGGAGCCGCGCACCGTCAGGACCAGCCGGGCGCCGCTGTCCTGGACCATCCAGGCGGTGCGCTCGGCGGGGTGGGCGACGTCCAGCGGTACGTAGGCGGCGCCCGCCTTCCACACGCCGAGGAGCACGGCGGGCAGCTCGCGGGTGCGGGGCAGGCACACCGCGACCCGTTCCTCCGGGGTGACGCCGCGCTCGCGCAGCAGCCGCGCGACGCGGTTCGCGTGCCGGTCCAGCTGCTCGTACGTCGTCGTCCCCCGTGCGTCGTCGACCGCGATGGCTTGGGGGGTACGGACGGCTTGACGGGAGATCAGTTCGTGCAGCGGGACAGACATCTCTTCTCTCCAGAGGTCCAGAGGTGGTGATCGGGTACGGGTCGCGGTGCGGGACTGGCCCCGGGGCGGGGCGGCGCCCCGGGGCGTCACGTCAGGGCGTGCGGCCGGGCAGGAAGCCCTCGATGGTGGTGCCGGTGCCCCGGGCGCGTGCTTCGTCGCGGACGAACCGGGCCAGGGCCAGGTCCAGCACACCGAGTCCGAACGGGGAGAACACCACGGGGCGGCCGTCCTGCGGGACCGGCTCGGCGGTGCCCCGCAGCAGCGCGCCGATCGACGCGTGGATGAAGTCCCGGCCGCCGGTGTGCTGTTCGGCCAGGTGCGGCGAGGTCCGCTCGCGGCAGACGTGGTCCGGGTCGTCCACGACGTTGTGGGCGCCGAGGATCGCGGGGACGGTGAGGTCGCGCAGGGAGACGTGCAGCACGACGGTGCCGGGCGGGCAGGCGTCGAGGCCGGTGTGCGGGGTGGCGGAGGTGGTCGCGAAGGACACCAGGTCGTGTGCGGCCAGCGCCTCGTCGAGGCTCGCGCAGTGCCGTACCCGGGCGCCGGGCAGCAGCCGGGCGTGGTCGGCGGTGAAGCGGGCGGCGCGGGCCGGGTCCGTGTCGTACACGGCGAGGGAGTCGAGGTGGGGGTGGACGACGGCGAGGAAGCGGAGCACCTCGCGGTTGATGACGCCGGTGCCGACGAGGGTGACGCCGGTGGGCCGGCGGCCGTCCAGGAGCAGCCGGGAGGCGAGCGCGGCGGAGGCGGCGGTGCGCCGGGCGGAGATGAGGGAGCCCTCGATGAGGGCTTCGGGGTGCCCGGTCTGAAGGGAGTTGAGCAGGATCGCGGCGCTGGCGCGCTCGTGTCCGGCGGCGACGTTGCCGGGGAAGGACGAGATCCACTTCAGGCCGGCGACCTCGTTGCCCGGAGTGTCGTCCCCGGCGGCGGCGCCGAGGTAGCCGGGCAGGCCGATGATGCGGTCGCGGGGCCGGTCGGGGAAGCGCAGGAAGACGGAGTGCGGCAGTACGGTGCGGCCCTCGTCGTGCCGCTCGTAGGCCTCGGCGACGAGGTCCACGATCTCCTTCTCGTGGCCGCTCAGCAGCCCGTCCACCTGCCCGTGTTTGATGATCAGCATGCGCCCACCGCCGATGTGAGTTCGGGTTCCTGCCACAGCTGGGAGACCTCTCCGAAGTGGGCGCGGACCCAGGCGTCGGAGTAGATCGTGTCGAGGTAGCGGTCGCCCCGGTCGGGGAAGATCAGGACGATGTTGCGGCCGGCCGGGATGCGGGCCGCGAACTTGCCGAGGGCGGCGGTGACCGCGCCGGAGGAGCCGCCCGCGAGGATGGCCTCGCGGTCGGTGAGCGCCCGGCAGCCCACCACGCACTCCAGGTCGGAGACGTGCACGACCTCGTCGGCGAGCGCCGGGTCGAAGAGCGCGGGCCGTACCGCCGCGCCGTGTCCGGGCAGCAGCCGCGGCCCCAGGACCCCGCCGAACAGCACGCTGCCGAGGGCGTCCACGCCCACGAGGGTGGTGGGCAGCCGGTGTTCGCGGATGTAGCGGGCGCAGCCGGTGAGGGTGCCGCCGGTGCCGGTGGAGCAGAACAGGTAGTCGACGCGGCCGTCCAGCGCCTCGGCGATCTCGCGCATGGTGCGCTCGTGGGCCAGCGGGTTGCGGGGGTTGGCGTACTGGTTGGGCCAGTACGCGCCCGGGATGCTCGCGACGAGTTCCCGTACCCGCTTGACGCGGGTCGGCAGGTAGGCGCGGGTCTCGGGGTCGACCTCGGTGACCATGTCGACGGTGACGCGGTAGGCCCGCAGGATCGCCAGGTTCTGTTCGGTGGTCTTGGGGTCGACGACGCAGATGAAGTCGATGCCGAAGTAGCGGCAGATCTGCGCCATGCCGATGGCGAGGTTGCCGGAGGAGGACTCGACCACGGTGGACCGGCCGGGCACCAGGTCGCCGCTGCGGATCCGGCCGAGCAGCATGGAGAGCGCGGACCGGTCCTTGACGCTGCCGCCCGGATTGAACGCCTCCAGCTTGGCGAAGACGCGGGAGCCGAGCCGGGGCAGCAGTCCGGTGAGTTCCACCAGGGGTGTGTCGCCGACGCCGTCGAGGATGCCGTGGAGCACGGGCGCGGTCATGAGGCGCCGAGGGCGAGCAGGGCCCGCTTGTCGTCGCCGTCGGTCAGCGGGATGCGCCCGACGGGGCGGTCCGCGTCGTCGACGGCGGCGGTCAGGAAGCGTACGTACTGGTCGAAGAGGCGCTCCATGGTGGCCCGTTCGAAGAGCGCCGTGTCGTAGCGCAGCGCGACGGTCAGCCCGTTGGCGTCCCGCAGGACTTCAAGGGACACGTCGCACTGGCCCTCCAGGTGGGCCATCTCCAGGTAGGTGACGGTGACGCCGCCCACTTCCATCGGCACCCCGGCCGCGGCCACCTCCATGCCGCCGTCGAAGCGGTCGGTGGCGACCATCGTCATGGAGATCCGGTACAGCGGCCCCGCGTCCCCGGCGTCCCGGGCGACCAGCGGGAACGGGTACGAGGCGCGGGCGGTGGCCTGCCGGATGCGGTCCGCGGCGTCGGCGACGACCCGGCCCAGGGTGGCGCTGCGGTCGATCCGCGCGCGGACCAGCACCGGGTTGACGTAGTAGCCGACGACCTCGCGGGCCGCCGAGCGGCGGACCGAGGCCGGGCAGGCGATGAGGAAGTCCCGCATGCCGGTCCAGCGGTTCACCAGCGCCTGGAGCGCGCCGAGCGCCACGGCGAACTGGGAGACCTCCTGTCCGGCGGCGGCGGTCCGGATGCGCTCGGAGAGCGCGTCGGGCAGCCGGCGCACCAGGCTGGCGCCCTTGCTCGCCGGGGCGGCGGGGCGGGGCCGGTCGGTCGGGAACTCCCCGGCCTGGGAACCCGCGCACTCCTCCCGCCAGAACTCGGCCTGCCGGGCGCCGCGCGAGGAGTCGAGCAGGGTCCGCTCGGCCCGCACGAAGTGGTCGAAGTCGGTGGCCGGTGGTTCGAGACGCGGGTCCTTTCCCGCGGCCGCGTCCGCGAAGGCGGTGAGCAGGTCGCGCCAGAGCAGCCACTGCGAGAGCGCGTCGGTGGCGATGTGGTGCGTGACGATCACCGTCACGGCGTCCTTCGTGCCGCGCCGCAGCAGCACGGCCCGGAACGGGCCCTCCTCGGTGAGGCGGAACGGCCGGGCGACCTCCGCGTCCACCATCCGGCGCAGTTCCTCGTCGTCCACGTCCGCCACCTCACGCACGGTGAGGCGGCCGGTCGCGCCGGGCGGCAGGACGCGGCGGCGCGGCCCGGCCTCGGTGTCGGCGTACACCGAGCGGAGCATGGGGTGCCGCTCGGTGACCGCGTCGACCGCCCGCGCCAGGATCTCGGGATCCGGCGCCGGCTCCATGCGGACACCTCCCGCGAGGTGATAGGTGGAGCTTTCGGGAGCCAGGCTGTGCAGGAGCCACAGCCCTTCCTGGCCCACCGAGAGGGGCAGCGCCCCGCTCCCGGGATCCGTGTGGCTCATGGGTCAGACTCCCGCCTTGTGCGTCAGGAGAAAGTCGGCGACGTCACTGACCCGCAGCAGGTCGCCGACCTTGTCGTCCGGTACCGACAGGTTGAAGGCCTTCTCCACGGCGGCCAGCAGGTCGATCCGGGTCAGGGAGTCCATGCCGAGCTCCTCGAAGCTGGAGTCGGCACTCACCTCGCCCTCCAGGTCGGGGGCGGTGCGCAGGGTGAGGTTGATGATCTCGACGATCATTTCGTCTCTGGTCATGACGGTTCCGTCTCTGTGTGGAGTTCTCTGTGTGGAGTGAGCAGAAGTGGTACGAGGAAGGTGGTGCGCTCAGGGCATGTCGACGACCTGGCCCGCGTAGGTCAGCCCCGCGCCGAAGCCGAGCAGCAGGACCTTCTCGCCGGGGGTGGCGCGGCCGCTCTCCTTGAGGCGGCCCAGCGCCAGCGGCACGGAGGCCGCGGAGGTGTTGCCGGTGTCGACGACGTCGTTGACGACGCGGTCCTGCGGCAGGCCCAGGTTGTCCGTCAGGGTGCGGATGATCCGCTGGTTGGCCTGGTGCGGCACGAACCAGGCGATGTCCTCCAGGGTGACTCCGGCGGCGGCACACGCCCGGTGGGCGACGTCCGGCATGGTGGCCGTCGACCACTTGTAGACCAGCGGGCCGTTCATGGTGACGTACTCGCGGCCGTCGGCCTTCTCCGTGATGCCGAGCACCTCGTGCCGCGCGCCGTCCGCGCCCCACACCGCCGGGCCGATGCCGGCCGTCTCGGAGCGGGAGACCACGGCGGCACCGGCGCCGTCACCGAAGATGACGAAGGTGTCCGGGTCATTGGGGTCGATCCACTCGCTGGTCCGCTCGGCGCCGATGACCAGCGCGTGCCGGGCCTCGCCGAGGCGTACCGCGTTGGAGGCCATGGCCAGTGAGTAGGTGAAGCCGGCGCAGACCGCGTTCAGGTCGTACGCGCCGGAGTTCGGCAGTCCGATGCGGCTGGCGACCTCGGGGGCCACGCCGGGCATGCGGACGCGGCGGGTGGCGCTGGCGACGATGGTGAGGTCCACGTCGGCCGGGTCGATGTCGGCCGCGACCACGGCCTTCTCACCGGCGGCCGCCGCCATCGCGGCGATGGTCTCCTCCTCGTCCGCGTGGTGGCGTGTCTTGATGCCGGTGCGGCTCTCGATCCACTCCGGGGAGACCGTGGTCCGCCGCGACAGCTCCTCGTTGCCGACCAGGCGCGACGGCCGGTAGACCGCGAGGGCGGCTATGCGTGATCCGTGTGTGGTGAGCATCTCTCTTCCCAACGTCAGGATTCGGACGGTTCCGCCATGGCGACGGCGATCCGCCGGGGGCCGGTGAACGGCTCGCGGGCGTGCGCGGCGAGCATGTTGTCGACGATCAGCACGTCGTCGCGCTGCCAGTCGAAGCGGACGGACGCCGCCCGGTAGCAGCCGCGCAGGTGGTCGAGCACGTCGTCGGGGATGGTCCCGCCGTCGCCGTAGAAGGTGTGCGTGGGCAGGTCCTCGTCGTCGAAGATCGCGCGCAGCCCCTCGCCGACCTCCTTGGGCAGCGTGCTGGTGTGGAAGAACGTGGCGTGGTTGAACCACACCTCCTCGCCGCTGACCGGGTGCCGGTGCACGGCGCGGCGGACGGCCGTGGTGCGCAGTCCGCCGTCGGGCCGCCACTCGGCCTCGATGCGCCGCTCCGCGCAGTACGCGACCACGGCGTCCTTGTCCGAGGTGTTGAACGCCTCCTGCCAGGGCACGCCGAAGCCGGTGTGGAAGTTGCGCACCACCTGCCAGCCGCGCGCCTCGAACTCGGCCCGCACCTCGGGGTCGATCGCGGCGAGCACCTGCCGGATGTCGGCGAGCGGGGTCGCGCCCTGGGTGACGGCCGGTTCCACGCAGTAGAAGTAGAGCGTGCGCGGCCACACGCTTTGGTAGGAGTTCTCGTTGTGCAGGAAGATCTCCTCGCCCTGCGGGTAGTCCGTCGACGTGTAGACCTGGCCCTTGATGGTGGAGCGGGGCGAGGACCGTTCGGCGTAGGCCAGCGGCGGGGTGCCGGAGAAGGCGCGGACGGTCTGGTCGAAGCCGTCGACGCCGCCGACGTCGAAGCCGCGCAGCAGCAGCGAACCGCGCTGCCCGAGCAGGGCGCGCAGCTCGGCGCGGTGCCCGGTGAGGTAGTCGTGGATGGAGCGGCCGGGGGCGTCCGGCCGGCACAGGCCGGGCACGGTTCCGCTTCCCGACCAGCCGGCGGGGATCTCTTCCGAGGTGATGGTCATGGTCAACTCGCTTGGTCGTCGCGGCGTCGAAGGCCGGTTCACGTACCGGTCGGGAAGGGTTCTCGGACCGTGGACGGTCAGTCGGACATCGCCACCAGCACCCGCCGGTCGCCCGTGTAGGGGCGGCGGCCGTGCGCGAGCAGCAGGTTGTCGATGAGCAGCAGGTCGCCGGCGGTCCAGTCGACGTCGACCGCGTGGTCCAGGCCGCGGTCGCGGATCTGGAGCACGTACTCGGCGGGGATGGGGCCGCCGTCCGCGAAGGTCACCGACTGCGGCAGCTCGTCCTCGGAGAGGATCTGCGCGAGTTCCTTGGCGGTGTCGTCGCCGAGCCCGGCCGGGTGCCACTGGTCGGCCTGGTTGAACCAGACTTCGGTGCCGGTCACCGGGTGGACGGTGGTGGCGGGCCGCAGCGACTCGACGCGCAGGCTGCCGTCGCGGCGCCAGGTCCACTCGGCGCCCGCGCCCTTGAGGAACGTCTCCACCTCGCCGCGGTCGGCCGTCTCGAAGGTGTCCTGCCAGCTCTTGCCGAGGCCGTAGCCGTCGTGCAGGTTCTGCACGTAGCGCACGCCGCCCGCGAAGGCGTCGCGCACCTCCGGGTCGAGGGAGTCCAGCCAGAGCGCCGCGTCGAGCACGGGGGTGGCTCCGCCGCCGCCGGGGGTGATCTGGCAGAAGAAGGCCAGCCGGGCGGGCCAGGCATGGGCGTAGCTCATCTCGTTGTGCATCGAGATGGTGTACTCCTGCGGGTACTCCGTCGAGGTGTAGACGTTGCCCCCGACCTTGGTGCGCGGCGAGTTGCCGTGCACGTAGGCCAGCCGGTTCGGCAGCAGCCGGTCCAGTACGGGGTCCAGGGTGTCCGGGGTGATCCCGAAGCCGCGGAAGACCAGCGCCTTCTCGCGGGTCAGCGCCCCGGTCAGGCCGCCGTCCAGGGCGTCCACCCGGCGCAGCAGCTCCTCGGGGCCACCGCCCTCGGCCGCCGTGATCTCCGTCGGCGCCCAGGCCGCGGTATTCGCCATGTCACCTCTCCTTTCGCTGTGGTCCGTGATGTGTCGTGTACGGGGCGCGGGGCGGGTCAGGCCGCCCTGCCCACCGGGAGGCGGGCGAGCCGCGCCCTGATGTCGGCGGTCAGGGCCGCCTCCTGGGGCGCGAGGTAGAAGTGGTCGCCGGGGAAGGCGCGGACGGTGAAGCCGCCCCCGGTCAGCTCCGCCCAGGCCTCGACGCCCTCCCGTGAGACGCCGGGGTCGCGGTCGCCCAGGTAGGCCACCACCGGCGCCCGCACCACCGGGGGCCGCGGCCGCTCGTACGTCTCGATCAGCCGGTAGTCCGCCCGCAGCACCGGCAGCAGCAGCTCGCGCAGCTCCGGTACGGCGTACGCGTCGCCGCCGAGGGTGCCGAGCCGGGTCACGCCCGCCACCAGCACGTCGTCCGCCGCCCGGTGCAGCGCGGTGGACCGGGTGCGGTGCGGCGCGCCCCGCCCCGAGAGCAGCAGCAGCGCCGGGCCGGGGCCGTCGCTGTGCGGGCTCTCGAGCCGTACCGCGACCTCGTAGGCCACGGCGGCTCCCATGCTGTGGCCGAAGAGGACCAGCGGCAGGTCGCGTTCGGGGTCGAGCGCCTCGGAGATCCGGCCGGCCAGTTCGTCCATCGACTCCGCGCACGGCTCGTCCATCCGCTCCAGGCGGCCCGGGTAGCGCACCGCGAGGAGTTCGACGTCGGCGGGCAGCCGGGCGGCCCAGCCGTGGAAGAGCCGGGCGTTGCCGCCGGCGTGCGGGAAGCACACCAGGCGCAGCCGCGGCGCCACCGTCCCCCGGTAGCGGCGGAACCAGATCCCCGTCCCGGTCACAGCGCCATGCCGCCGTCGATCCGCACCACCTGGCCGGTGATGTACTCGGCCTGCGGCGAGACCAGGTAGGAGACCAGGGCGGCGACCTCGGCGGGGGTGCCGAAGCGGGCCAGCGGGATCCGGCCCATCGCCTCCTTGGCGACCGACTCGGGGACCCCGGCGACCATCTCGGTGTCGATGAAGCCGGGGGCGACCGCGTTGGCCCGTACGCCGTACCGGCCGAACTCCTTGGCCAGCGCCTGGGTCAGGCCGATGATGCCGGCCTTGGACGCCGAGTAGTTGGTCTGCCCGGCGTTGCCGACGACGCCGGCCACCGAGGAGAGCGTGACCACGGTGCCCTCGCGGCGGCGGATCATCGACCGCACCACGGACCGCAGCAGGTTGTAGGTCCCGTCGAGGTTGGTGCGCAGTACGGAGTCCCACTCGTCGTCCTGCATCAGGGCGAGCGGGCGGTCCCGGGTGATGCCCGCGGACGTCACCACCGCCGACACGGGGCCGAGGTCGTTCTCCACGTCGGCGACGAACGCGCGCACGCCGACCCGGTCGGCCACGTCCACCCGGCGGGTCAGGACCCGGCGGCCCGCGGCCCGGATCTCCTTGGCCACCTGCTCCGCCGCGCCCTCGTCGGACCGGTAGCAGATCGCGACGTCGAACCCGTCGTTCGCGAGCCGGGTGGCGACCGCGCGCCCGATCCCCCGGGATCCTCCGGTCACCAGCGCTGTCTGAGTCGGTTGCTCCGGCATCTGTCCCCCAAGCTCCGCCATCTCTCCCCCATCCGTTCGGGTGAGTTGAGCGTGTGTTCGGGGGCTATATCCGGCCTATAGGCAGCCTGCATCAGGCATGAGATGCCGCGTGGCCGCGCCCGCTGGAGGCGCGGCCCGCTAGGGGCGCGGGGAACTGCGCGACCAGCCACGACGGCGCAGCAGCCGACGAACGACCCTTCCAGCGGTGCGCTAAACGCAGGCCAGCGGATTGGGCAACGGAACATACCGGGCGTCCGCACCATCCGCTCCGGTCCACCGCAGAAGCAGATTCGTCTTCCCCGGCAGGGCCCCCGCACGGAGCAGTTCCCCGACCTCCGGCAGGTCGCCGTGGCGCAGCAGTTCCCGCCGTACGGCGGGCCACGGATCGAGCCCCGGGCGCCGCTCGGCGAGCACCGCCGCGAGTTCGGTGAGGTGGTTGACGAGCAGGCAGTACACAAGCCGCTCCCAGCCCGCCGCGCGCGTCACGCCGGGCAGCACCTTCACGCCCTCCGCGTCGCGGAACAGCGCCTGTACGGGCATGCCGTCGGCGTCGACGGCCACCAGCGTGTTCTGGAGGTGCGCTTCGAGTACGACGCCGTGCCGGGCGAACGCGTCGAGGACCGGCGGCACGACCTGCCGCAGATACGCGGCCCACCAGGCGCCGGGGTCGGCGGCCCGGTCGAGCGGGCTGCCGTCGAAGCCCTCCACGAGCGCCGCCGCGAGGACGGGCGTCGCGCCGGGCAGCAGATGCCCGCGCAGTCCGTCGCGGACCAGTACCGCGAGTTCCTCAAAGGCGAAGTCCGCGGTGCGGTAGCCGCGGTCGCCGAGCCAGGCGGCGGCGGTGTCCCCGGCGGCGAGCGCCGCGCCGGCCGCCGCGTCGGTGCGGCACAGCTTCAGCAGGTCGTGCCGCCACAGCCGGCGGATGTCGTTGGTGATGCGGACATCGAGGCTGAACTTGAGGAAGAGGTCGTCCTCGGGCGCGTACACCGTGCGGACGGCGGCCGTCGGCCAGACCGGGCGGGCGGTGCGGCCGAGCCGCAGCAGCCGGCCGTCCGCGAGGGCGGCGCGGATCTCCGGCTGCGCCGCGGTCAGTTCGAGCTGCCAGGGGTGGGCCGGGAGCAGCCGGTAGCCGGGCGGCGCGGTGCCGAGGGCGTCGAGCGCCGAGGGGTCGCCCTCCTCCACCACGGCGTCCTCGCGCACGGCGAGCAGTTCCAGCGGGAATTCCGCGTACGCCTCGGGGGCGTACGGCAGCCAGGCGGTGACCGGTCCGCCGCCGCGCGCCTTGGGCGCCGGGTGGTGCGGGTGCCCGGTGACCAGGGACTGTTCGGAGCGCCGGTAGAGGTCGTCCGGCGGGGCGAGGCGGGCGCGGGCGGCGAGCAGCGCGGCCACCGCCTCGCGGCTGTCGAGCATCTCGGCGGGCAGTTCGGAGTTGACCAGGCCGGTGTGGCGGCGCAGTTCGTCCGCCGTGAGCTTGACCAGCTCGGCGTGGGTGAGAGGGTGCCAGGCGCCCGTCGAGTACAGCTGGGGCCGGGTGGGCCGCCGGTCGCCGCTGACCCGCAGCAGCCGTCCGCTGGCCCGCAGCCGGTACACACCCTGGCCGTCGGCGGCCTCGCCCACCTCCCGCAACAGGCAGTTGAGCAACGGCGCGACGGCGAGGTCGTCGGCCGCCTCCGCCACGCCCGCCGTCTCCCCCACGCCCGCCGTCCCGGCCACGCCCGCCGTCCCGGCCACGCCCGCCGTCTCCCCCACGCCCGCCGTCCCGGCCACGCCCGCCGTCCCGGCCACGCCCGCCGTCCCGGCCACGTCCGCCGTCCCGGTCACGTCCGCCTCGCCGAGCGCGGTCGCCATCCCGGCCACGCCCGCTCCGTCGACCGCGGCCGCCCCGTCCACGGGTTCGGCGGAATCGGCCATGTCGGGCCGACCGGCCATGTCGATCGTGTCTTTCATGTCGGTCATGTCGTCCACGCGGGGCATGGGGTGCATGGAGTCCACGCGATCCACTCGTTCCATACGGCACTGTGCTGGTGATCAGTATGACCGTGCGTGAGGTGTGATGGCACCGGTGACCATGTGCGATCGCACCGGTGACCAGCGTGCCCGTACCCGCCGGTACCCGCCACACCGCCCCCGCATCGAGGAGTCCCACCGTGCACCGACCCCCCACCCCTGGCCTCGGATTCGCCGCCGAGCTCGACGCGCTGCGCCCCGGACTGGCGGAGCCGTACGCTGCGGCCCTGCCCGGTGCCGGGGCCGCGGTCCTGTCCCGGCTGTGGCGCGCGCTGGCCCACGAGCCGCTGCCCTGGGTCACGCACCGCGCACGGGAGCACGAGGGGCTCACGCTCCGTCTCGCCGACGGCCGGCGGCTCCAGGGACCGCCCGCCGACCCGTACACGACGGCGGACCACGTCACCGAAGTCCGCCTCGACGGGCGGCCGTACGCCGGTCCGGCGGCGCTGATGACGGCGCTCGGCGTCCCGCACGGTGCCGCCTTCGCCGCCGAACTCGCGGACAGCGTCGCCTCGCTGGCGCTGTCCCGGGCCGCGCAGCCGAGCGGTGACGTCCGGGTCCGCGGCCGGCTCCCGGTGCCGGGGTGGGAGTGGGAGCAGCGAGTGGTCGACGGGCACCCGTACCACCCGAACTGCCGCTCGCGGCCCGGATTCACCGTGGCCGAGCAACTGGCGTACGGGCCCGAGCACCGCCCGCTGGTGGAGCTGCGGTACGTGGCGGTGGACGCCTCCGCCGTGACGGGCGAGTGGCCGGGGTGGCTGCGCGAAGGCGGCCGGGTGCTGATACCCGTCCACCCCTGGCAGGCGGAGCACGTGCTCGGCGTGCCGGTCCTGCCGGGTCCCGCCGCCCACCCGCTGATGTCCCTGCGCACCCTAGCCCTCGCCGGGGGCCCGGCCGCCGAACAGGCGGGCGTGCACGTCAAGACCGCGCTGAGCACCCGGCTCACCTCCTCCGTGCGGGACATCTCGGTCGCCTCGATCGTCATGGCGGCGCCGGTGTCGGCGTTCATGGAGAAGGCCGCCGCGTACACGGACGGGCTGCTGGACATCACCCGCACCCTGGGCGCGGTCACCACCGGTTCGCCCGATCTGGCCGCGATGGTGCGCGAGTCCCCGGACGCGTACGCCGGGACGGGCGAGCGGGTGGTCCCGGTGGCCGCCCTCCCCGGCACCGGGCTGCCCAGGTCCGCCGCCTGGCTGGCCGACTTCGCGCGTCTGACCCTGCGGGCCGGGCTGCGCCTGCTCGACCTGGGAGTGGCCCTGGAGGCGCACGGACAGAACCTTCTGGTCGTCCTCTCCCCCTCGGGCGCCCCGCTGCGGCTGGTCTACCGCGACCTGTCCGACATCCGGGTCAGCCCGGTCCGGCTGGCCCGGCACGGCATCCCGGCCCCGGAGCCGGCGGCCCGCATCATCACGGACGACGTGACGGCGCTGCGCCGCAAGCTGTTCGGTTCGCTCGTGGCCGGCACGCTGGGCGCCACGGCGGGTTCCACGGCCGCGCTGCGCACCGCCCTCGGCACCGCCGTACGGGATCTGCCGGACACCGCCGATCTCGCCGCGCTGCTCGAGGACCCGCTGCCGGTCAAGGCGCTGACGCTGATGCGGCTGTCCCCGGGGACACCGGGCGACCAGTGGACGGCGCTGCCCAACCCGCTGGCGGGGCCGCGGGCGTGACCCGGCCGTTTTGAAGCGCGGCACCTTTGCTCAATAGGATCCGGCGATGATCACAAGACAACGGCTGGCGACGGGGATCTGTGCCCTGCTCGCCGCCCTGACGGCCGGGATCGCCGTCCCGTCCGCGGCGGTCGCCGACGAGACGACCGCGACCGCCCCCAAGGTCGAACTCGTCCTGGACGTCAGCGGTTCGATGCGGACGAAGGACATCGACGGCGGCACCCGGATGGCCGCGGCGAAGCAGGCGTTCAACGAGGTGCTCGACGCGACGCCCGAGGAGGTCCAGCTCGGGATACGGACGCTCGGCGCGAACTACCCGGGCGACGACCGGAAGACGGGCTGCAAGGACACCGCGCAGCTCTACCCGGTCGGCCCGCTGGACCGCACCGACGCCAAGACCGCGGTCGCGACCCTCGTCCCCACCGGCTGGACGCCGATCGGGCCCGCGCTGCGCAAGGCCGCCGACGACCTCGACGGCGGCGAGGGCTCCCGGCGGATCGTGCTGATCAGCGACGGCGAGGACACCTGCCAGCCGCTCGACCCCTGCGAGGTGGCCCGCGAGATCGCCGCCAAGGGCATCGGCCTGACCATCGACACCCTGGGCCTGGTGCCCGACGCGAAGACCCGCGACCAGCTCTCCTGCATCGCGGAGGCCACCGGCGGCACCTACACCTCGGTGCAGCACAAGGAGGAACTCTCCGACCGCGTCGGCCAGTTGGTCGATCGGGCGGCCGACCCGGTGGTGACACCGGTCGCCGTGGACGGCGCCGACGCCTGTGCCAAGGCCCCCGAGCTGAAGTCCGGTCTCTACACCGACCGCGAGGAGTTCGGCCAGGAGCGCTGGTACCGCGTCGACGTCGAGCCGGGCAAGGAACTGCGCGCCTCCGTGAGCGTGTCGGCGGACCGCGCCGTCAACCCGGACTACGGCGTCCTGCTGCGCGCGGTCACCGTGCACGGCCGGGAGATCGTCCGCGGCGAGGCCGCGGGCAACGGCCGTACCGACGTCATGTCCACCGGTCTGCGCTACCCCAAGGCGGAGAGCGACGACGACGAGGACACGACCCCCGAGACGGTCTGCCTCCAGGTGACCAACTCCTTCTCCGCGGCCGGCGGCGTCAAGACCACCCCGGGTCTGCCGCTGGAGCTGACCGTCGACGTCGTCGACGGGCCCGACCAGGCGGGCGACGTGGCCTCGTTCGGCCTCGGCCGCGGCTGGTGGCTGCTGGCCGCCCTGGTGCTCACCGGCTTCCTCGCGGGTGTGCTGTGGGGCTGGATCTCCCGCTGGCGGGTCGCGGTCTGGAGGACCAACTGATGCGTACCGTACGAGTCACCCGCGCCGCCCGTGTGCTGACCGCCGGGCTGTTCGCGCTCGGCGCGGCATTCTTCCCGGCCACCGCCTCCCCGGCCACCGCCGACTCCTCGCCGTCGGCGAGCCCGTCGGACGACGACGGCGCGCCCACCGAGGCGGGCACCTCCTTCCGCACGGCGACGGAGCTGGACCTCGGCCAGCAGGGCACCGCGGGCGGCTCCACGGGGGACTACCTGTACTGGTCGTTCCCCGCGGACGCCGGCCAGCGGCCCACCGTGAAGGCGACCGTCAAACTGCCGGACTCGCACGCGGGCGAGACCTGGCAGCTCGACGTGTACGACGGGCTGCGGCGCCGCCAGGCGTGCCAGTACGGCGCGCAGACGCGGACGGCGGCCCAGGGCACGGGTTCGGTGGACCTGTCCTGCACGCTGCGCACGGTCCGCGCCTGGTCCGAGCCGTGGGCCGACGACCCGCTGCCGGGCACGTACTACATCCGGCTGACCGTGACCGGCCTGCCGTCGTCCGACCAGGGGCTGCCGGTCAGCGCCGAGGTGCAGGCGGACGCCAAGGACATCGGCGGTGCGGCGGCGGTGGACGGCTCCCTGGCGAAGCCGCTGGTCCCGGGCATCGCCACGGCCGAGCAGGCCGAGGACACCGGCGAGTCGGACGACTCCCCCGCGGCCGTGCTGTCGTCCATCGAACCGGACGACGGCTGGACCTCCGGCTGGTGGTCCGACCGCTGGGTGTGGACGGCGATCGGCGGCGTCCTGGCCGCCCTGGCCGGCATCGGCGGCTACGCCCTGACCCGCGGCTCGGGCCGCCCGTCCCGGGTACCGCCGGGCGCCTGAGCGGTACCGGAGGCCCACGGAGGCCCGCCGTGCCCGCACGGGGCGCGACGGGCCTCCCACCGCACGCGGCGTACGGGGCGCGGCGGGCTCCCCGCCGTACGCGGCGCACGGGGCCCGGCGGACTCCCCGCCACACGCGCCACACGCGGCACACGAGGGCGCGACGGGCTTCTCACCGCGCCCGACCGAGGCCCGACGGGCCTCTCGCCGCGCCCGACCGAGGCCCGACGGGGCTCCCGCCATACGCGACACACGGACACGGCAGGCCCCCCGCCGGACGCGGCACACGAGGCCCGGCAGACCTCCCCCCACACGCGGCACACGAGGGCGCGACGGGCTTCTCACCGCGCCCGACCGAGGCCCGACGGGCCTCTCGCCGCGCCCGACCGAGGCCCAACGGGGCTCCCGCCATACGCGACACACGGACACGGCAGGCCCCCCGCCGGACGCGGCACACGAGGCCCGGCAGGCCTCCCTCCACACGCGGCACACGAGGCCCGGCCGGGCGGTCCGCCGTACGCGGCACACGGGCGCGGCGGGCTTCCCGCCACGCTCGACCGGGGCGCGGCGGGGCTCCCGTCGTGCCCGACCAGGGCGCGGCGGGGCTCCCGTCGTGCCCGACCAGGGCGCGGCGGGGCTCCCGTCGTGCCCGACCAGGGCGCGGCGGCCCCCCTCATGCGCGGCGCACCCGCCCGCCCGCAGCCCGGCGTCACATCTCCCGCAGCGCCTTGGCCAGGGGGCTGTCGCCGGTCACCCCGGCGCGTCCGGCGCGCAGCGCGTCCCGCAGGGGGAGGGTTCCGCCGGCGACCCTCTCGCAGGTTCCGCCGTCGAGGGAAAGCCGGGCGTCCGGTTCCCCGGGCGCGGGACCGTCCGCGTAGACCGGGCCGTCGTCCCCGGCGCCGAGCCGCAGATGGAACTCCCCCTCGTCGAGCCGTACTTCCACGACCCCCTCGAACCCCTCGCCCTCCAGCCCGCGCAGCAGCGGCAGTGCGAACCAGTGGGCGCGTACGGCGTCGGTGGGCCGCCGCTCGCCCAGCGCGGGCGCGCCCCACTCGCCGAGCGCCTGGAGCACCGGCAGCAACTGCCGCCCGCGGCCGGTGACTTCGTACACGTACGCCGCGCCGGGCGGCGGCAGTCTGCGGCGGGTCGTCAGGCCGTCGCGCTCCATGTCCTTCAGCCGGGAGGCCAGCACGTCCGTGCTCACGCCCGGCAGGTCGGCGTGGAGGTCGGTGTAGCGGCGCGGACCGGCGAGGAGTTCACGGACGATCAGCAGGGTCCAGCGGTCACCGACGGCGTCCAGGGCGCGGGCGACGGAACAGTACTGGTCGTAGCTACGGCGAGGTGACATGCGACGCAGTCTAGACATGTCGTTGGACTTTCCAAGCACCCACTTGGTAAAACCAAGCAACACCACGAACCGGAGGGCACGGCATGGAGTTCCGGCAGTCGAGCAAGCTCAGCGAGGTCTGTTACGAGATCCGGGGCCCGGTGATCGAGCACGCCAACGCGCTCGAGGAGGCGGGCCACAGTGTGCTGCGCCTGAACACCGGCAATCCCGCGGCCTTCGGCTTCGAGGCGCCGGAGGAGATCCTCCAGGACATGATCCGGATGCTGCCGCAGGCGCACGGCTACACGGACTCGCGGGGCGTCCTCTCCGCGCGCCGCGCCGTGGCCCAGCGCTACCAGGCGCTCGGTCTGGAGGTCGACGTGGACGACGTCTTCCTCGGCAACGGCGTCTCCGAGCTGGTCTCGATGGCCGTACAGGGGCTGCTGGAGGACGGTGACGAGGTACTGATCCCGGCCCCTGACTTCCCGCTCTGGACGGCCGTGACCACGCTCGCCGGCGGCAAGGCGGTGCACTACCTCTGCGACGAGCAGTCGGACTGGTACCCGGACCTCGCCGACATGGAGGCGAAGATCACCGACCGCACCCGTGCCGTCGTGATCATCAACCCGAACAACCCCACCGGCGCGGTCTACCCGAAGGAGATCATCGAGTCCATCCTCGATCTCGCCCGCCGCCACGGCCTGATGGTCTTCGCCGACGAGATCTACGACCAGATCCTGTACGACGACGCCGTGCACCACTCGGCCGCCGCGCTCGCGCCCGACCTGGTGGTCCTCACCTTCTGCGGCCTGTCGAAGACCTACCGGGTGGCGGGCTTCCGCTCCGGCTGGCTGGTCGTCACGGGGCCGAAGCAGCACGCGCGCAGCTATCTGGAGGGGCTGACGATGCTGGCCTCGATGCGGCTGTGCGCCAACGCCCCCGCGCAGTACGCGATCCAGGCCGCGCTGGGCGGGCGCCAGTCCATCCGCGAACTCACCGCCCCCGGCGGCCGGCTCCGCGAACAGCGCGACCGCGCCTGGCAGAAGCTGAACGAGATCCCGGGCGTGAGCTGCGTGAAGCCCAAGGGCGCCCTGTACGCCTTCCCGCGTCTCGACCCGAAGGTCCACAAGATCCACGACGACGAGAAGTTCGTCCTCGACCTGCTGCTGCGGGAGAAGATCCAGGTCGTCCAGGGCACCGGCTTCAACTGGCCCTCCCCCGACCACTTCCGCATCCTGACCCTCCCCTACGCGGACGACCTGGACGCGGCGATCAGCAGGATCGGCCGCTTCCTGGGCGGGTACCGGCAGTAGCGGCGGCGCGCTTCAGGCGTCACTCGTCCCGTGCCCAGGGACGCCAGGGAGCGGCGGTACGGCCCCGGACTCAGGCAGGCGGCGCCAGCGGGCGGTCCCCTGGGCCGCCGCTCCCGAAGGGGGCGTGCGGGCACTGCCACACGCAGTTGTTGCACGCGGGCGTGGCGACGGGTTCCGGATCACGCGTCGCGGTGGCGGGCACCTCCCGCGTTCGCGGATGAAGGAACGCCGTGCTCCTTCCCATCGACACATGGCGCTGGTAGTGACGCCGGGAGCGTCGTGCGAAATACCGCGTGGCACCGGGCGGCACCCTGAGCCTGACCGTCTCCAGCCAGCTCTCCAGCAAAGTGTCGAACCGTTCGTCGAGCGACGGCAGTCGGCGTCTCAGCCCGGGAAGGTCCGTCTCCGCCAGTCTCCTCAGGGCGCGCGTCCTGCTTGCGCTCCGCCCCGGGGCGGGCTGCTCGGCGAAGCGGTGCATCTTTTCGCACACGGCTGCGAGTTCCGAGGCGAAGCCGCTCACCGTGTCCGCGTACCGGCGGAGCTGAACGGCTTCCACCTGCGATCCGTCCAGCGGAGCCGCCTTCTCCACGAACACCTCGTACGTCTCGCGCAGCGGCCAGTCGATGCGGCTCGACCGCCGGTCCGACAGCAGCGCGAGCACGCGCTCGCAGTCGAGCACCGCGGCCTCCGCGAGACCTCGGATGTAGCCGCAGTGCTCGCTCAGGTCCAGCAGCGGAGCGCTGCTGTCCCTGCGCTCCCGGCGCTGCGGGCCGCGGGCCAGGTACGCGACCCCCAGAGTCCCCGCGGCTCCGATGGCCGCCACCACAACCTCGGTCAGCACGGTTCCCCCTTCGCGCAGGCCGAACGGTGTCACCGCCGACTCATCGGATGGTAGGCCCGAGCAGTCCGCTCACGGCAGGGGCAAGGGGCGGCCCCGCGTCCGGGCGGGGATCGGTCCGGGCGTCTCGGTCGCGCCCGCGAGCATCCGCCGCATCCGGCTCAGCGGTGTCGCCTTCCGCCGCGTCGCCCCTGGCACCGCCCGTACCCGGGTCGCCGTAGCATGGCGCGGGGACGACCGGAATCCGCTGGTCAGGAACTTGCTGGCGGTAGTCGGCCCGGAGCCGCCGGACGGGAATGCGGGCGATCGGTAACCGGTTACCGATCATGATGATGACCGGCGTCGGGCGACGCCGGGCGAGACGTACGACGGGTTCGAGGAACCCGACACGAGCAGAAAGGCTGCCGGCCATGGGTGATCTGATCCTCGTGCGGCACGGGGAGACCGAGTGGTCCCGGTCCGGGAAGCACACGAGCTGGACCGACCTCCCGCTGACCGAGGAGGGGCGGGAGCAGGCGCGCGCCGTCGCCCCGCTGCTCGCGAAGGAACCGGTCGGCGCCGTCTTCGTCAGCCCGCTCCTGCGGGCCCGGCAGACCGCCGAGCTGGCCGGCCTGCACGCGACGCGGACCGACGACGAGATGGCCGAGTGGGACTACGGCGCCTACGAGGGGATCACCACACCGGAGATCCAGCGCACCCGGCCCGGCTGGTTCCTGTTCACGGACGGTGTCGCCGCCGGGCCGCCCGAGCACCCCGGGGAGAGCCCGGAGCAGGTCGGCGCGCGCGCCGACCGCGTACTGGCCCGGGTCCGCGCCGCGCAGGAGACCACCGAGGGCCATGTGGCGCTGGTCAGCCACGGGCACTTCCTGCGGGTGCTCACCGCACGCTATCTGGGGCTGCCGCCGTCCGACGGCGCGCTGTTCAAGCTCGAGACGGGCACCGCCGGGCTGCTCGGCACCGAGCACGAGCGCCCGGTCGTCGCCCGCTGGAATGTCGGACCCTCCGCCTAGTCTCGGCAGCGACAGGTACAGCCACAGCCACAGCCACCGGGAAGGGGGCGGCCGTGTCGCGACCGCCGACCGCCGCGCAACGGCGGGTGATCGATGCCGCGGAGCCCGTGACCGGGCGGCTGCGGGGTACGCAGGCCCAGCTCGCCGCGCTGGTCGAGCGCGGCCTCGCCTTCCGGCACCCCCGGCCGCCGCACGACCACTTTCTGACGCCCGCCGGGCACCGCGTGCGGGACGCGGAGCCCGCCCGGGAGCAGCAGGCCGCTCCCGCCGCCCGGGCCGAGGGGGTCTTCGCCGCGCGGACCGGTGGCGAGGAGGAGCCCGCAGGACCGGGATCCGCCCGGCTCCGCGAGGTGCGCGGCGCTTGGGAGGGGTTGCTGGAGCTGCGGCGGATGACGGGGCGGGACGGCGCCGTGGACCGTCCGTGCGACTGGGAGCGTACGCATCTGGTGCAGGCCGCCGCGCTCGCCCTGGAGGCCGCGGGCCACCGCCCCGCGGGCCCGGACCCGGACGGCCCCGGCTACCGGGTGCGGGCGACCGCGCAGCCGGAGGCCGTCGCCGTGCGGGAGCCGGACCCGGCGGCCCTGCGGTGCTGCGCGGCCACACTGGAGGGGGCCGGCTGGCAGGTGAGCGCCCACGGCGAACCCCGTACGGGCGAGAAGTACCTGCTCGCCTCACCGAGACGGGCGTGAGGCGGACGCGCCCTCCCCGTCCGCGAACGGCGGTTCTCGGCATCAGCCGGGCCGGGCTGACGGCCACCGGTACTTCCACCCCCGCTGTCAGTGGCGAGGCGTCCGCCCGCGGCTGAGCGCGGATCACGCCGCGCGGCCGGGCGGGCGGGGAGGGTCCCGCCTGCCCGGCCGTGCGGTGTAATTCGGCCCGTTCACGGTGGATTCACCGCCTTGTGGCGTGCCGGTGCGCTCGGCCGGCGGCTCAGCGGGTATCCCTGCACACGGCATCCCCCCACCCGCGACACACGGAGTCCCCATGCCGCTTGCCCGCCGTGCCGTCTTCGCCGCCCTGGCCGCAGGGACGATGATGGCCTGTTCCCGTGCCTCCGGTCTCGGCGGCACCCCTTCCGCCGGGTTCGGCGGCGCACCCGCGGCGTCCGCCGGGGCGGCCCGCGCCGCCGCCCGCCGGCTCCTGCCGGACCACTGGCAGCAGTTCGAGTTCCGCACGGCGGCCCCGGTGTCCGGCTCCGACGTCTTCGAGGTGTCCGGGCGAACGGGTCTGGTCACCGTCGCGGGCACCACCCCGGCGGCCCAGCTCACCGGCCTGAACTGGTATCTGCGCAACGTCGCGTACGCGGACGTCAACTGGGCCGGCCAGCAGCTCGACCTGCCGCGCGAGCTGCCCGCCCCGGACTCCACCGTCACCCGCCGCGCGAACGTCCCGCACCGCTTCGTCCTCAACGACACGAACGACGGCTACACCGGCCCGTACCACGACTGGGCGTACTGGGAGCGCGAGCTCGACGTGCTCGCGCTGCACGGCTACAACGAGGTGCTCGTGTACACGGGCGCGGACGCCCTCTACCACCGGCTCTTCCAGGAGTTCGGGTACGCGGACGAGGAACTGCGGCGGTGGATCCCGGGCCCCGCCCACCAGCCGTGGTGGCTGCTGCAGAACCTGTCCGGCTTCCCGTACCCGGTCTCACGGCAGTTGCTCGACGCGCGGGCCGCGCTCGGCGTGCGGATCGCCGACCGGGTGCGCGAGCTGGGCATGACTCCGGTGTTACCGGGCTTCTTCGGCACCGTCCCGCCGGGCTTCGCCGACCGCGACCCCGGGGCCCGCACGATCCCGCAGGGCACGTGGATGGGGCTCGCGCGACCCGACTGGCTGGACCCGCGCACCGACCATTTCGCGCGGGTGGCCGCCGCCTTCTACCGCGTCCAAGAGGAAATGTTCGGTCCCTCCACCCTGTTCAAGATGGATCTGCTGCACGAGGGCGGCAGCCCGGGTGACGTGCCCGTCGGCGACGCGGCGAGAGCCGTCGAGGAGGCGCTGCTGCGGGCGCACCCGGACGCGCTCTGGGTGATCCTGGGCTGGCAGCACAATCCGCCGCGGGCGATCGTCGACGCCGTGTCGAAGGAGCGGATGGTCGTCGTGGACGGCCTGTCGGACCGTTTCCCGCGGGTCACCGACCGCGAGTCCGACTGGGGCTCCACCCCGTACGCGTTCGGCTCCATCTGGAACTTCGGCGGTCATACGGCGCTGGGCGCCAACACCCCCGAGTGGGCGGCCACGTACGAGAAGTGGCGCACGAAGAAGGGCAGCACGCTGTGCGGTACCGCGCTGATGCCGGAGGCCGCCGACAACAACCCCGCCGCCTTCGCGCTCTTCTCCGAACTGGCCTGGCGGGAGGGCGAACTCGACCTCGCCGTCTGGTTCCGCGACTGGGCGCGGGCCCGGTACGGCGCCCCCGACCCGCACGCCGGAGCGGCCTGGGACATCCTGCGCCGGACCGCGTACGGGACCACGCGCGCCGACTCGTGGAGCGAGGGCGCGGACGGGCTGTTCGGGGCCCGGCCCGCGCTGACGGTGAACCGGGCGGCGAGCTGGTCGCCGAGGCAACTGCGGTACCACGCCGAGGAATTCGAGCCCGCACTCGACGAGCTGCTGCGCGTGCGCGAGGAGCTGCGCGGCTCGTCGGCGTACCGCCGGGACCTGCTCGACGTGGCCCGCCAGGCCCTCGCCAACCGCAGCCGCGTCCTCCTCCCGCGCGTCAAGCAGGCGTACGACTCCGGTGACGCCGCCCGGTTCGACGCGGCGGCGCGCATCTGGCTGGCCCTGATGGACGACCTGGAGCGGCTGGTGGCCACCGACGCGGACCATCTGCTGGGCCGCTGGGTGGAGCGGGCCCGGTCGTGGGGCGCGGACGACACGGAGCGGGACCGGCTGGCGTACGACGCGCTGTCGCTGCTGACGGTGTGGGGCACCCGCGAGGGCGCGGACGCGGGGCTGCGCGACTACGCGAACCGTGAGTGGTCGGGGCTGGTCGGCGGCCTGTACCGGCTGCGCTGGTCGACGTACTTCGAGGAGCTGCGCTCGGCGCTGCGGGCGGGCCGCGCACCGGCGGCGATCGACTGGTTCGCCCTGGAGGACCGCTGGACGCGCGACCCCGGGGAGCTGGCGACGCGGCCCACGGGTGACACGTACACCGAGGCCGTGCGGGTGCGGGAGCGGCTGGCGGCGACGCGGTAGCGGCGGGTGGGCCGCCGCGCGGCGCGCGACCGGCCCGCCTGTGAACTCCCGGAGCCTCTTGGTTGATGGGTATACGTCATCCGCCATTCCTGGTAGGAAACCTTCCTAACAGTTCGGACGTACTCCCTGCCTGGAGGCACCGTGCACTCCCCCTCCCCCCACATACGCGCCTCGCGCCGCTCGCTGCTCACCCTGTTCGGAGCCGTACTGGTGGCGGGGACGGGCGCCGCCGTCACCGCCCGGTCCGCCGCCGCGGCCGGGGCGGCGGCGACCGGTCTGGACGACCCGGCGAAGAAGGAGATCGCCATGCGGCTGGTCTCCAGCGCCGAGAACTCCTCGCTGGACTGGCAGGCGCAGTACGGCTACATCGAGGACATAGGCGACGGCCGCGGCTACACCGCCGGCATCATCGGCTTCTGCTCCGGCACCAGCGACATGCTGGCCCTCGTCGAGCTGTACACCGACCGCGAGCCCGGCAACGTCCTCGCCGGATACCTGCCCGCCCTGCGCCGGGTGAACGGCGGCGACTCGCACGAGGGCCTGGACCCCGGCTTCCCCGCCGCCTGGCGCGAGGCGGCCGGGGATCCGGCCTTCCGGCAGGCGCAGGACGACGAGCGCGACCGGGTGTACTTTGGTCCCGCGGTCGAGCGGGCCAAGGCCGACTCCCTCGGCGTCCTGGGCCAGTTCGCGTACTACGACGCCATCGTGATGCACGGCGACGGCGACGACGCGACCGGCTTCGGCACCATCCGGCGGCGGGCCCTCGCCCAGGCGAGGACGCCCGCGCAGGGCGGCGACGAGGTGACGTACCTGAACGCGTTCCTCGACGCGCGGGTGTGGGCGATGAAGCAGGAGGAGGCCCACTCGGACACCACCCGCGTCGACACCGCGCAGCGCGTCTTCCTCCAGGAGCGGAACCTGAACCTGGACCCGCCGCTGGCCTGGAAGGTGTACGGGGACAGCTACCGCATCGGCTGAGGCACCGTCGGGTCCGGTCGGCCGCCGGGCGCGGCACGCGTGGTGCCGCGCCCTTCGTACGTCCGCGTGCCGCCGGCGGGTCAGTGCGCCGGGACGGCTTTCAGGTCCTCGCCTGCCTCCATGGGGTGGGTGACGTCGTGCGCGTCCTTGCCCCTGCCCAAGTGGTTGAAGACCAGGTTCAGCACGACCGCGGTCACGCAGCCCGTCGAAATGCCCGAGTCGAGCACGATGCGCGCCGTCTCCGGGAACGCGTGGTAGAACTCCGGCGCGGTGATCGGGATGATGCCGACGGCCAGCGAGACCGCGACGACCACGACGTTGTTGTCCTTCTCCAGACCGGCCCTGACCAGCGTCTGGATACCGCTCGCGGCGACCGAGCCGAACAGCACGACGCCCGCGCCGCCGAGCACCGGGCGCGGTACGACCGCGATGAGCGAGGCCGCCATCGGGCACAGGCCGAGCAGCACCAGGAAGCCGCCGCCGGTGGCGACCACGTACCGGCTGCGGATCCGTGTCATGGCGACCAGGCCGATGTTCTGCGCGAAGGCGCTGCACATGAAGCCGTTGAAGAACGGGCTGAGCGCCGAGCCGAGGGTGTCGGCGCGCAGGCCCGCCGCGATGGTCCGCTCGTCGGCGGGCCGTTCCACGATCTCGCCGAGCGCCAGCATGTCGGCGGTGGACTCGGTCATCGACACCACCATCACCACGCAGAGCGAGAGGATCGCCGCTATGTGGAACCGGGGTGCGCCGAAGTGGAACGGGGTCGGGAAGCCGACGAGGTGAGCGTCGGCGACCGGGGCGAAGTCCGTGACGCCGAACGGGATCGCGATGAGCGTGCCCGCGACCAGGCCGAGCAGGACGGCGATCTGCTTGACGAAGCCGCGGGTGAAGCGGCGCAGCAGCAGCACCAGGGCGAGCGTCACACCCGCCAGCCCCAGACAGGTCGTCGAACCGTAGTCGTGCGCCGTCGGGTCGGGGCCCTGGGCCCAGCCGAAGGCGACCGGCAGCAGCGAGACGCCGATGAGCGTGATGACGGAGCCGGTGACGACCGGCGGGAAGTAGCGCACCGCCTTGCAGAAGACGGGCGCGGCGAGGAAGCCGAGCACCCCGGCCACGATCACCGCGCCGAAGATGACCGGCAGGGCGTCGCGCTTGTCGTCGGTGGAGGCGACGACGGCGGTCATGGGGGCGACCCCGGCGAAGGTGACGCCGTTGACGAACGGGAGCCGGGCGCCGATCTTCCAGATGCCGAGGGTCTGAAGGAAGGTGGCGAGGCCCGCGGTGAAGAGACAGGCGCCGGTGAGGAAGGTCAGTTCGGTGCCGGACAGGCCGACGGCGGCTCCGACGATCAGGGGCGGGGCGACCACTCCGGCGTACATGGCGGCCACGTGCTGGAGACCGCTGGTCGCCATCTTCAGGGGCGGTAGTTTCTCGTCGACCGGGTGGGTGCCCCGGTCGGTGGGGACTGCATCGGTGCTGGGCGCGGGCTGGGCGGCCACGGCGGCTCCTCCGGTCGGTTACGCGTCCTCGTCGACGCGGGTGTCAGGGAGGTGATGCGCGGTCTTGAGGGGTCCCCCGCGCGGGCGCGGCCGGGCGAGGGGGGAGGGACCGGGACGATGTCCGTCTCCGGGACCGGCGGGCCGGCGCTCCGGGACGAGAGACCGTTCCGGAGGCGCGCACGTCCGTGCTCGCCTCCGGAGACGGCCGCCGTGCACCCCGCTCGGGTCCACGGCCACCGGTCGAGGGCCGTCCCCCTCGACCGGAGATCTGGGTGATCCGGGTGCGCTCGCGGCGGCGCGTCAGGCTTCCGCGGCGATACGGGCGAGGCGCCGGGCCTCGTCCCGGGTGGAGCGGGCGATGGCGTCCTCGTCGACGTTCAGCAGCCGGCCGTTCTCCACGACCGGGCGGCCGTTCACGAGGGAGAGCGTGACCGGTGCCGCCGCGCCGAGGACCAGCGCGGCCACCGGGTCGGCGATCGAGGCGTGGGCCAGGGTGTCGAGCTTCCACAGCACCAGGTCGGCGAGCTTGCCCGCCTCCAGGGAGCCGATCTCGGCGGCCCGGCCGAGGACTTGAGCACCGCCGTGGGTGCCGAGGCGCAGCGCCTGACGGGCGGTCAGGGCGGCCTCGCGATGGGCGCCGAGCCGGTTGACGAGCAGGGCGTTGCGCAGTTCGGTGTGGAGTTCGCCGGATTCGTTGGACGCGGTGCCGTCGACGCCGAGGCCGACCGGGACACCGGCCGCGAGCAGGTCGGGGACGCGGGCGATCCCGGCGGCGAGGCGGGCGTTGGAGGACGGGCAGTGGGCGACGCCGGTGCCCGTGCGGGCGAAAGCGGCGATGTCGGAGTCGTTCATGTGGACGCAGTGCGCCATCCACACGTCGTCGCCGAGCCAGCCGGTGGACTCGAAGTAGTCGGTGGGGCCCATGCCGAACAGCTCGTGGCAGAACTTCTCCTCCTCCACGGTCTCCGAGCCGTGGGTGTGCAGCCGGACGCCCTTGCGTCGGGCCAGTTCGGCGCCCTGCCGCATGAGTTCGGTCGACACGGAGAACGGGGAGCAGGGCGCGACGGCGATCTGCGTCATCGCGCCGAAGGCGGTGTCGTGGTGCGCGTCGATGGTCGCCTCGGTGGCGGCGAGCGCGTCGTCGAGGGACTCGACGGCGAAGTCCGGGGGCAGCCCGCCGTCCTTCTCACCGCGGTCCATGGAGCCGCGGGCGAGGGTGAAGCGGACGCCGGTCTCGCGGGCGGCGCGGATGACGGCGCCCGACAGGTCGCCGGTGCCCTCGGGGTAGACGTAGTGGTGGTCCATGGCGGTGGTGACACCGCCGCGGGCCATCATGGCGAGGGAGCCCTGTGCGGCGGCGTACACCATCGGCTCGTCGATGCGCGCCCAGGTCGGGTAGAGGGCGACGAGCCAGTCGAAGAGGTTGTGGTCCGTGGCGAGGCCGCGGGTGAGCCACTGGTAGAAGTGGTGGTGCGTGTTGACCAGGCCCGGTGTGACCAGGTGACCGGTCGCGTCGACGCGGCGCACGACGTTCGCCAGACCCTCGGGGGCCTGGCCCGCGCCGAGCGATTCGATGCGGCTGCCGGCCACGACCAGGTGGCCCGACGCGTACTCGGTGCCGTCGGCGTCGACGGTCGCGATCGCGCAGTTCTCGATGACGATGCGCTCGGCTGCTGCCATGGTGCGTCCTTTGCGTGTCGTTCTGCGGGCACGGCAGGACCCGGGGGTTTTGAGTGCCGCGGCCGGACGGCCGCGGGTGCCGATGCCGGGGATGCCCCCGGCGGGCCGGGGGCACCGGCGGGGTCAGAGGTTGGTGGTGTCCACCGGTATGAGCGGCTCGCAGCCGTCGCGCAGCACGGTGGCCTCGATCAGGCCGTACGGGCGGTCGGCGGCGAGGTAGACGGCTCCGTCGGCGGTGTCGTTCTTGAGGCCGAAGGGCTCCAGGTCGACGAGGAAGTGGTGCTTGTTCGGCAGGGAGAAGCGCACCTCGTCTATCTCGTCGCGGTGGCCGATGATGCGCGCGCCCATCTGGTACAGGGACTGCTGGAGCGAGAGCGAGTAGGTCTCGGCGAACGCTTCGAGCAGGTGCTTCCTCACCTTCTCGTAGGACTCGTCCCAGTCGGGCATCGGCTGGTCGTCGCCGGTCCAGTTGAACCGCCAGCGCCCGGAGACGTCGGTGGCCAGGATGCGGTCGTACGCCTCCTGGAGCGTCGTGTACTTGTCCTTGACGTAGCCCCAGAATTCGGAGTTCGTCGAGTTCAGCACGGTGAGGTCCGTCAGCCCCGAGACGACCTCCCAGCGCGTGCCGTCGTAGGTGACCTGGGCGACCCGGGTCTCCCGGCCCTGGCGGACGAACGAGTGCGCGGCCCCGTCACCGCCCGGGGCGGCGATGCGGTCCCAGGCGTACTCCTCGATCCGGATCCGCGCCCGCCGGATCGGCTCCTGGCTGGTGACGAAGTGCCGGGCGAGGTGGATGCCGAACTGCTCGGCGGACTCGATGCCGTGCTCCTTGGCGAAGGCGAACACCGTGTTCTTGGTGGTGTCCGTCGGCAGGACGTTCGCGTTGGAGCCCGAGTAGTGCACCTCCGCCATGTCGCCGCTCAGCGCGACCGAGACGTTCAGGTCCTTGATGTGGTGGGTGGCGCCGTCGCGGGTAATGCGGACGACGCGGTTCTCGGCCTTGCCGTACTGGTTCTGGCCCAGGACGGCGGGGCGGGCAGGGTGGAAACGGTCGGTCATGTCTGCTAGCTCCCTCGGTAAACGGAGTAGCCGAACGGGTTGAGCAGCAGCGGTACGTGGTAGTGCTCGCCCGGTACGACGGCGAACGTGACCGTCACCTCCGGGAAGAACGCTCCGGTCGTACCGCTGTCCCGGTTCGCGGGGGCGTCCTGCTGCGCCTCGGCTGGTGACTCTTCGGCGGCCTGCTTCTTCTCGAAGTAGGGCTCGACGGCGAAGTCGAGCCGTACGTGGGTCGTGCCCGCCGGCGGGACCGGGAGGTCCTTGCACCGGCCGTCGGCGTCGGTCGCGGAGCCGCCGAGTGCCTGCCAGTCCGCGTCCCGGCCGGTGCGGGCCGCGAGGTGGACGGCGACGCCCGCGGCGGGGCGGCCGGCGCTGGTGTCCAGGATGTGCGTGGACACGGAGGCGGTGGCGGGGGTGCTCATCTCTGGGGCGTCCTCTTCGACGAGTCGGGCGAGCCGGATGCGGTTGATCTTCCCCAGCTCGGTGCGGACGATCTCGCGTTCCCGCTCGGGCGGGTTGCCGATCCGTTCCCTGACCGCGTCGCGCAGCTGCTCGCCGGTCCGCCCGGTGGCGCAGATGAGGAAGACGTGACCGAACTTCTCCTGGTAGGCCAGGTTGAGTTCGAGCATGTCCGCCTTGAGTGCGGCGGAGGCGCCGGCCATGCCGCGCTGCTCCCGCGAGGAGGTCGGATCCCCCGGCTTCGGCCGTCCGATCGGCGGGTGCCCGGCCATCGCCTCCGCCAGCCCGGCCGCGGTCAGTCGCGCCGTGGCGGTGTCACTGGCGGCGAAGAGTGCGTCGGCGGTGGCGTAGGGGCGCCGGGCGAGCAGGGCGTTCACCCACGCCGTCGAGGCGCACACCTCGTTCAGGGCGGCGCGGGCCGCCTGTTCGTGGCGGGTGTTGAACCGGGTGAGGCCGTCGGGTGTCGTACTCGAAGTCACGGGTCAGCCTCCGTGGCCTTGTGCTGGACGGGCTGCGCATAGCTAACGCCCTCGAAAACACCGCGTCAACAGTCTGTTGAAAATTCCGGGTAACAAAGACCGCCGCCCGGAACACCGGACGGCGGCTGGCCCCAAGCGGCCCGAACTCGGCCGTACACACTGACGTATTTGCAGGTCAGAACCGCTTCTCGGCGGGACTGCCGCTCGTCAGGACTGCTTCTCGCGGTTGAGGTAGTTGTAGATCGTGAAGCGGGAGACGCCGAGGGCGCCGGCCACGGTCTCCACGCCGTGCCGCACCGAGAAGGCGCCACGGGCCTCGAGCGTGCGGACCACCTCCTGCTTGCTCTTGCGGTCGAGATCCGCCAGCGGCATGCCCCGCTTGCGCTCCAGGGCGGCCAGGATGCGGTCCAGCGAATCGGCGAGCTGCGGCAGGCGTACGGCGACCACCTCGGCGCCCTCCCAGGAGAGCACCACGTCGTCCGGGCCCGCCTGGCCGGGCGGCAGCAGCTCGCCGCCCATGGCGTCGACGAGCGGCTTGACCGCCGCCACGAAGGGGTCGTCCCCGGCACCGGTCACTGATCGGCCTCCCCCACGGCGCCGACCACGTTCACCTGGAGCGAGACCCGGGTGGCGCCCGCGCCCAGGGCCTTGCGCAGCAGCGCGTCGACGGCGGTGAGCACCGCGTCGGCGCCACCCTCGGCGGTGTTGCCGAACGGGCCGACGTCCACGGCGTCCAGGTCGGCGGCCTCGATGACCTCGCGGGCCACGAGCGCGTGCCGCGGCGCCTCGTCGAGATCGAAGGGCTCGGTCGTGAACTCCACTTTCAATCGCACGCGCTCAACCTACTGGGTTTGCCCCGCACCCTCTTGACAAGCCGGAAGACCCGACGGCAGTCTTCCATTAAGCAGAATGATACTTCCGCAATACGGAAAGGAGCGTCGATCCCATGGGATTCGCAGAGCAGCGCTTCACCGTCAACCTGTCGATCCTCTTCACGGAACTCCCGCTCCTCGAACGCCCCGCGGCCGCCGCCGAGGCGGGCTTCACCGCGGTCGAGCTGTGGTGGCCCTGGGTCGACTCCCCCGCCCCCGCGCGGTCCGAACTCGACGCCCTGAAGCGGGCGATCGAGGACGCGGGCGTCCGGCTGACAGGGCTCAACTTCTACGCCGGACGACTGCCGGGACCCGACCGGGGCGCGCTGTCCGTCCCCGGCGAGGAGTCGGCGCGGTTCCGCGCCAACGTCGAGGCCGCCACCGGCTTCGCCGGGTCGCTCGGCTGCCGGGCCCTGAACGCCCTGTACGGCAACCGCGTCGACGGTGTCGACCCGGCCGAGCAGGACGCGCTGGCGCTGGAGAACCTGGTGCTCGCGGCCCGCGCCGCCGACCGGATCGGCGCGATCCTGCTGATCGAGACGCTCAACGCGCCGGAGTCACCGCGCTATCCGCTGGTCAGCGCCCCGGCCGGGGTCGCCGTCGTGGACAAGGTGAACGAGGCCACGGGGCTGGGCAACGCCAGGTTCCTCATGGACCTCTACCACCTGTCCATGAACGGCGAGGACCTGCCGTCGGTGATCGAGCGGTACGCCGCGAAGACCGGTCACGTGCAGATCGCCGACAACCCGGGCCGCGGCGCTCCCGGCACCGGTTCCCTGCCCCTCGAAGACCTCCTCGACCGGCTCCGCGAGGCGGGTTACGACGGCTGGGCGGGCCTGGAGTACAAGCCGGGCGACCGCCCGAGCGCCGAGTCCTTCGACTGGCTGCCCCGCTGACGCCCCCGCCGGAAGACACCCAGAAAGGCAGTCCACCATGAGCACCCTTCCCAAGATCGCCTGGATCGGTCTCGGCATCATGGGCTCCCCCATGTCGGAGAACCTGATCAAGGCCGGGTACGACGTCACCGGCTTCACGCTGGAGCGGGACAAGCTGGACCGGCTGGCCGCGGCCGGCGGCACGGCGGCGGGCTCGATCGCCGAGGCGGTCCGCGACGCCGACGTGGTGATCACCATGGTCCCGGCGTCCCCGCAGGTGGAGGCGGTCGCGTACGGACCCGACGGCATCCTGGAGAACGCCGGGTCCGGCACGCTGCTGATCGACATGTCCTCCATCACCCCGCAGACCTCCGTGGACCTGGCCGAGGCCGCGGCGGCGAGGGGCATCCGGGTCCTGGACGCCCCGGTGTCGGGCGGCGAGGCGGGCGCGGTCGAGGCCGTGCTGTCCATCATGGTCGGCGGCGAGCAGGCCGACTTCGACGCGGCGAGGCCCGTGCTCGAAGCGCTCGGCAGGACCATCGTGCTGTGCGGCCCGCACGGCTCGGGCCAGACCGTGAAGGCCGCCAACCAGCTCATCGTCGCCGTGAACATCCAGGCGTGCGCCGAGGCCGTGGTCTTCCTGGAGAAGTCGGGCGTGGACCTGAAGGCGGCGCTCGACGTCCTGAACGGCGGCCTCGCCGGCTCCACCGTGCTGACCCGCAAGAAGGACAACTTCCTCGCCCGTGACTTCCGGCCGGGCTTCCGCATCGACCTGCACCACAAGGACATGGGCATCGTCACCGACGCCGCCCGTTCCGTGGGCGCCGCGCTGCCCGTGGGCGCCGTGGTCGCCCAGCTCGTGGCCTCGCTGCGCGCCCAGGGCGACGGCGGCCTCGACCACTCGGCGCTGCTGCGCGCGGTCGAGCGCCTGTCCGGCGCCCCGGTCGCGTAACTCCCCTCCGACTTCCGGGCCGTGGCGGCGCTGACACCTGTCCTGTCGCGCCCAGGCGCCGCCGCGGCCCGGAACCGACCGCCCGAGGGGCCCGGAACCCGGATGAGGGGTGGTTCCGGTGCCCGCCCGGGTGGACCGCGCCGGCCCTCCCGGCCGGCGCCGCACGAGACCGCGGCGGCGTGCGAGCCAGTGCGGTGGTGAAAGCGCCGGGCCCGCCTTCCCGACCTGAGGGAAGACGGCCTCCGGCGCCTTCGCGGCCGCCGCGGTCCGGGCCGTTCCCCGCACGGGGAACGGCCCTTCGGCGTGCCTGGTGCATAGTCCAGAGGCACTCGTCCCAGTACGGCCGTGCTCTGTACTCCAGGGTGCGTACGCCGTCTACGGAATGCTCAAATCAAGCTCTGAACCCGCGATGAAGGCTTCAACTGACCCCGCTTCCGGGCACATTCTCGACGTATGAGGCCCGCCGGCACGGGGGCGGCGGGCCTCATGACGGGGGAAAGCGCCGTCGCGCGCACAGCACGGCGGACAACGGGGGAAAGGTACGGGGGAACACGGGGGAAGGAAAAAAGGGGCGGCCCATCCGAACCGGATGAGCCGCCCTTCATCTGTGCGGTGACACGGTGCCGCGAGGCGCCGGCCGTCAGACCTTCGCCGCCTCCGCCGCCTCCGTCGCCCTCAGGGGCCTGACCGAGGTGGGCGCGTGCCCGGGTTCGGTCGCCACCTCCTCGAACTCGGTGACGTCCCCGATGTCGTTGGTCCGGCTCATCGCGATGTTGGTGACCCGCTCCAGGACGGCTTCGACGACCACCGGGACCCGGTACTCCGCGGCGAGCTTCCTGGCCTGCTCGAAGGCGGCGCCCAGCTCACCGGGGTCGGTGACGCGGATCGCCTTGCAGCCGAGCCCTTCGACGACCTTGACGTGGTCGACGCCGTAGCCGCCCAGCTCGGGCGAGTTGACGTTCTCGAACTCCAGGTTGACCTGGAAGTCGATGCCGAGGCCGAGCTGCGCCTGCCGGATCAGGCCCAGGTAGGCGTTGTTCACCAGGACATGGACGTACGGGATCCGGTGCTGGGCGCCGACCGCCAGTTCCTCGATCATGAACTGGAAGTCGTAGTCGCCGGAGAGGGCGACGACCTGGGCCGCGGGGTCGGCCTTGGCGACGCCGAGCGCGGCCGGGACGGTCCAGCCCAGCGGGCCCGCCTGGCCGCAGTTGATCCAGTGCCGCGGCCGGTACACGTGCAGCAGCTGCGCACCGGCGATCTGCGAGAGGCCGATGGTGGAGACGTACCGGGTCTCGGGACCGAACGCCTTGTTCATCTCCTCGTACACCCGCTGCGGCTTCATCGGGACGTCGTCGAAGTGTGTACGGCGCTGGAGGGTCGCCCGGCGTTCCTGGGCGGCGGCGGCCCAGGCGGAGCGGTCCGGGAGCCGCCCCTCGGCCCGCCACTCGCGGGCGACCGCGACGAACAGTTCGAGCGCGGCCCTGGCATCGGAGGCGATCCCGTAGTCCGGGGCGAAGATCCTGCCGAGCTGGGTCGGTTCGATGTCGACGTGGACGAAGGTGCGGCCCGCCGTGTAGACGTCCAGCCTGCCGGTGTGGCGGTTGGCCCAGCGGTTGCCGATGCCGAGGACGAAGTCGGACTCCAGGAACGTGGCGTTGCCGTAGCGGTGCGAGGTCTGGAGGCCGACCATGCCGGCGTTCAGCTCGTGGTCGTCGGGCAGGACGCCCCAGCCCATCAGCGTCGGGACGACCGGGGTACCGGTCAACTCGGCGAACTCCACGAGCAGTTCCGCGGCGTCCGCGTTGATGACACCGCCACCGGCCACGATCAGTGGCCGCTCGGACCCGTTCAGGAGCGTGAGCGCCTTCTCGATCTGGGCGCGGGTGGCGGCGGGCTTGTAGACGTCCAGCGGCTGGTACGTCTCCGGGTCGAACTCGATCTCGGTGAGCTGGACGTCGATCGGCAGGTCGATGAGGACCGGTCCGGGGCGCCCGGAGCGCATGAGGTGGAATGCCTGCTGAAAGACACCGGGCACCTGGGCCGCTTCCAGCACCGTGACGGCCATCTTGGTCACCGGCTTGGCGATCGAGGCGATGTCGACGGCCTGGAAGTCCTCCTTGTGGATCACGGCGGTCGGGGCCTGGCCCGTGATGCACAGGATCGGGACGGAGTCGCCGGTGGCGGAGTAGAGACCGGTGATCATGTCGGTGCCGGCCGGGCCGGACGTGCCGATGCAGACACCGATGTTGCCCGGGTGGGTACGGGTGTAGCCCTCCGCCATGTGCGAGGCGCCCTCGACATGGCGGGCGAGCGTGTGGCTGATCCCGCCGGCGGCCTTGAGAGCGGCGTAGAAGGGGTTGATCGCCGCGCCCGGCACGCCGAACGCGTCACTGACGCCCTCGCGCTTGAGGATCTCGACTGCCGCGCGGGCAGCGGTCATACGAGCCATGGAGTACTCCTGCTTCGGCTGTCGGTACGCACTCCCGTCGCGCCCCGCGGGAAGCTGTAGGTTCCGTATCGTGGAATCTCACTTCTACATTCTGGAAGCAATGTAGGACGCGGCTGAATGACCGTCAAGGGTGGGACGACGAACGCGGCGGCGCCCGGGGCAGGTGCCGTTCCGTGTCAGGTTCTGGGGGGCCGCTGCCCCTGGGGACTGTCAGCTGCCATCGGGAGGCTGCGCAGTGTCAGCGCAGCCGGAGAGGGCAGCGGTTCGCTGGCCGTGTCGGCGCGGAACGACTGGAGCAGATAGGCCACCAGACGCCGGGACGCCGCACCGTCATCCGGTAGGGCGGTCACCAGACCGCAGTGAGCCAACAGGAGCACGGCGAGGTCGGAAGGGTGGAAATCGGCCCGCAGTGCGCCCGACGCCTGGGCCCTGCGCACCAGGGTCGTGAAGTCCCGCTCGGCTCGTTGCCGGGACTGCGCGTGTTCCGACATGCCGTCCGGGAAGGCCGCGACGAACGCGGCCGGGAACCCGCCTTCCTCCCGTTGCAGGGCGCAGATCGTCTCGACCAGCTGCTGGAAGCCCTGCCACGGGTCAGCGGCGGCCAGAGCCTCGGTGAGCGCCCGCGCGCAGGTCTCCATCTGCTGCGCGAACGCGCCCCGCACCAGAGCGTCCCGGGTCGGGTAATGCCGGTACAGCGTCGCCACGCCGACCCCGGCCCGTCGGGCCACGGTCGCCATCGGGGCGTCGATCCCGCGCTCCGCGAAGACCGCACGAGCCGCGACCAGGACGCGCTCCCGGTTGCGCCGAGCGTCCGCCCGCACCCCGTCCCGGGCTGTGATCCGAGAGGATTCCGCCATCACTGTCTCTCGCTTCCGGTCCAAGCGGACGATTGCGTCCACTTAAGAGCTTACGGTCGATCCAGACCCCTGTACGGCCCCCCGGCGGCAAAGGCAGAACGATGAACGACCGCATGATGAAAGCAGTGCTCTACGACCGCTACGGCGGCCCCGATGTGCTCTACACGGGCCGCGTGCCACGCCCCGAGCCGGCCCCCGGCGAGGTCCTTGTGAAAGTGCGCGCGTTCAGCGTCAACGGTGGCGAACTCGCAGCCCGTGCCGGCCGCCTCCGCCTCCTCAGCGGGCGGAAATTCCCCAAGCGCGTCGGCTTGGACTTCACCGGCGAGATCGCCGCACTGGGTGCCGGAGTCACACGGTTCGCGGCCGGAGACCGCGTATGGGGGATCTTGGGCCGCACTTCCGGGTTCGGCAGCGCCGCCGAGTACGTGGCCGTGCCCGCCGAGCGGGTCGGCCGGCTCCCCGACGGCCTTGACCTGGTGGACGCCGCCGCGCTGCCGGTGGCCACCACGGCCATCACCGCGCTGCGGGACAAAGCCGGGCTGCGCCCCGGCGAACGACTCCTCGTCCGGGGCGCGGCGGGCGGTGTCGGCAACGCCGCCGTCCAGCTCGGACGGGCATACGGCGCCGAGGTCACGGCCCTGGCCCGCGCGGCCAACCTCGACTTCGTCCGCGAGCTCGGCGCGCACAAGGCCGTCGACCACCGGACCGTGCGGCCGGCGGAACTGGGCCGCTTCGACGTGGTCCTGGACACCGCGGGGACCGGCCTGAGGGCCTTCCGGCGCCTGCTGAACCCCGGCGGACGCATGGTCACCATCGCCTTCGACCTGGAACGGCCCGCCGCGTCGCTCGGCTACCTCGCGGCCAGCACGGTCCACGGACACGGCCGGGTGCGCTTCTTCAGCGGCAATCCCACGCGGGCGGACTTCGACGACCTCGCCCGCCATGCGGTCGAGGGGAAGCTGAGCCCTGCGGTGGACACGGTCTTCCCCCTGGAGGAGACAGCAGCGGCACACCGGGCGCTGGAGGCGGGCGGCGTCCGGGGCAAGTACGTGGTCAGGGTCGCGTAGGACATCCGCGGACGTGCTGACCACAGCCCGTCGGACGGGGTTTGCCGGGGGGAACTCCAAGCTGCGGCAGAGCCCGCAGCTCGCCGTCGCCTCTGCGGCCTGGCGGCACTTCGTCTCATACGCGCGGCAGCACTGACGTTCCGGGTGCGGCCGGAGGGTGTTTCCGGCGTCCGGCTGCCGCGAGGGGCGCGGCTGGAGGACGATGGGGACGCTGTCCGACCGACGTCCGTCACGGAGGCGCCATGGCCGAGAGCGTGCCGGTGCGGTGCCCGGCCTGCCGCCGCGAGCACGTCTACGCCGCGCCGACCTACCCCTGCGTGTGCGGCGCGACGGTGGCGCCGTCGCTCGACCGGCACGCCGCGCCGGTCGCCGTCAGGCACCGCACCTGGGACGACGACTGGGTACCGGTGCGCTGCGACGCCTGCGGCCGCGCACACGAGTGGCCCCAACCGGAACTGGGCTGCCCCTGCGGCACGATCCTCCGCATCGCGGTGGCCGAGCCGGGACGACGGTCACCACACGGCCACACCCACTCCGAGGGGTCGCCTGACGACGGGGGCCGGGGCGAGGGGACGTCGGCGAGCGAGGCGACGGTTGCGGACGAGGGGGCAGCTGCGGCGACGTGGCCGCTGGGCGACACCACGACGGACGCCACGGCCTATTCACCGCCGGGCTGCCCACCCGGGCCGGACACCGGCCGGGCCTCGGACGCCCGTCGCGCGCCGGACACCGCGCGCGCCCCGGACGCCCGTGGCACGCAGGACGCCCGCGCCGTGCCGGACACCGACCCGGCCAGGGACACCGGTCGCACCGCGGACGCCCGTGGCACGCAGGACGCCCACGCCGTGCCGGACACCGACCCGGCCAGCGACACCGGTCGCACCACGGACCCCCGTCGCGCGCCGGACACCGACCCGGCTCGCGACGCCGGTCGCACCACGGACCCCCGTCGCGCGCCGGACACCGGTCGCGCCCCGGACGCCCATAGCACGCAGGACGCCCGCGCCGTGCCGGACACCGACCCGGCCAGGGACACCGGTCGCACCGCGGACGCCCTTCGCGCGCCGGACACCGACCCGGCTCGCGACGCCGGTCGCACCACGGACGCCCGGCGCGCGCCGGACGCCCCTCCACACGAATCCGCCGCACGCGGCGCACCGCCCCGCCCGCCCGGCGAAGCAACCGTACGGCCCGGTGCGGAAGTTGATCCGCCCGGAGGGGAAGCCGGGCCGCCCGGCAGGCAAGCCGAGCCGCCCCGCGAGGAAGCCCAGCCACCCGGCGAGGGAGCCGGCTCACCCCGCGACGGTGCCGGTCCGTCCGGCGACGGTGCCGGTCCGTCCGGCGAAGTCCTCCCCCCGCCCCCTCGCCCCCGCTTCCGGCCCGTCACCATCAGGACCGCTCGGGATGCCGTCACCACTGCCGCGCTCTACCTGCGCTGGCTCGGTTACCGGGACGTGCGGCGGGCGGATCAGCGGCCGCCGGCCGGGATCGGGCTGGCGGCCCGGGGCATCGTGGCGCAGGTCGACCCGACCGTGCGCCCCGCGACGCCGCGCGACGTCGAGTGCCTGTGGCTGACGGCGATGACCGAGTCCGCGGGCTGCGTCTACTTCTCGCTCGCGGGGTACGCGGACGACGCCCGGGACTGCGCCGACCGGCTGGGCGTCCCGCTCTTCGTGCTCGACCTCACCGGCACCCCGCGCCCGGTCAACGGTTCCGCCGACGACCTCGCCGCCTCGGGCGGCTGACCGGCCCGCGGCCCAGACCCACGCCCGCACCGTCACCGTCACCGTCACCTAAGCCGACGCCGCCGCCCGCGCCGCCGCCTACCTCCCGTACGCCTCCCGCAGTTCCACCTTGCGTACCTTGCCCGACACCGTCATCGGGAAGGACCTCAGGATCCGTACCCGGCTGGGGATCTTGTAGTGGGCCAACTGGCCGTCGCAGAAGGCGCGCAGCTCGTCCAGGGTGAGCGGGTTCTCCGGATCGCGCGGGATGACGCAGGCGAGCACCTCCTCGCCGTAGCGCTCGTCCGGCACGCCCACCACCTGGACGTCGGCGATCTTCGGGTGGGCGTACAGGAACTCCTCGATCTCGCGCGGGTAGATGTTCTCGCCGCCCCGGATGATCATGTCCTTGATCCGGCCGACGATTTCGACGTACCCGTCCTCCCGCATGACCGCGAGGTCCCCCGTGTGCATCCAGCGGCCGTGGTCGATCACCTCCGCGGTCCGCTCGGGCTCCTCCCAGTAGCCGAGCATCACGCTGTAGCCGCGGGTGCACAGCTCACCGGCGGTGTCGCGGGGCAGCGTCACCCCGCTGACCGGGTCGACGACCTTCACCTCGATGTGCGGCAGCACCCGGCCCACCGTGCCCGTGCGGTGCTCCAGGTCGTCGTCGCGGCGGGTCTGGAGCGACACCGGCGAGGTCTCCGTCATGCCGTAGCAGATGGACACCTCCGCCATGTGCATCTCGGCGACCACCCGCTTCATCACCTCGACCGGGCAGGGCGACCCGGCCATGATCCCGGTGCGCAGCGAGGAGAGGTCGTACTCCGCGAAGTCCGGCAGGTTCAGCTCGGCGATGAACATGGTCGGCACGCCGTACAGCGAGGTGCAGCGCTCCTGCTGCACGGCCCGGAGCGTCGCGGCCGGGTCGAAGGACGGGGCCGGGATGACGATGCAGGCGGCGTGGGAGGTGGCGCCCAGGTTTCCCATGACCATGCCGAAGCAGTGGTAGAAGGGCACGGGCAGGCACACTCTGTCCTGTTCCGTGTAGCCGACCGTACGGCCCACCCAGTAGCCGTTGTTGAGAATGTTGTGGTGGGAGAGGGTGGCGCCCTTGGGGAAGCCGGTGGTGCCCGAGGTGTACTGGATGTTGACCGGGTCGTCGCAGCTCGATTCGGCCTGGAGGCGCGCCGGTTCGCCCTCGGGGACGGAGGCCGCGCCGGCCGTCAGCCCGTCCCAGGACGGGGTGCCGATGTAGACCGTCTCGCGCAGCGCGGGACACTTCTCGCGGACCTGGTTGACCAGCGCCCGGTAGTCGCTGCCCTTGTGCTCCAGCGACGCGATCAGGACGGAGACCCCGGCCTGCTTGAGGACGTACTCCAGCTCGTGGGCGCGGTAGGCCGGGTTGATGTTCACCATGATCGCGCCGATGCGGGCGGTCGCGTACTGGACGAGCACCCACTCCGGGCAGTTGACCGCCCAGATGCCGACGCGGTCGCCCTTCAGTACGCCCTTGGCGAGCAGCCCGCGCGCCACCTCGTCCACGGCGGCGCCGAACTCCGCGTACGTCCAGCGGCGCCCGGACACCACGTCCACCAGCGCCTCGCGCCCGGGGTGGGCGGCGATCGCCCGGTCCAGGTTGGCGCCGATGGTGTCGCCGAGCAGTTGGGTGGTGCTCGTGCCGTGGGCGTAGCTCGCCGCGGCCGGGGCGGATGGGCTCACCGGAAGTCCTCCTCGCGGTATTCGTCGGCGGACCCCGCCGCCGTGGCCTCACGCAGTTCGATCCGGCGGATCTTGCCGGACACGGTCTTGGGCAGTGCGCCGAACTCGATGCGGCGGATCCGCTTGTAGGGGGCGAGCACCGTACGGGCGTGCTCGAAGAGCACCTTCGCGGTGTCCGGGCCCGGCTCCCAGCCCCCGGCCAGGACGATGTACGCCTTCGGTACGGCCAGCCGCACCGCGTCGGGCGCGGGGACGACGGCGGCCTCCGCCACCGCCTCGTGCTCGAGGAGCGCGCTCTCCAGCTCGAAGGGGGAGATCTTGTAATCGCTGGCCTTGAAGACGTCGTCGGCGCGCCCCACGTACGTGATGTAGCCGTCCGCGTCGCGGGAGCCGATGTCACCGGTGCGGTAGTAGCCGCCCGCCATGGCCTCGGCGGTGCGGTCGGGGTCGCCGTGGTAGCCGGTCATCAGGCCCACGGGGCGGGCGGAGAGGTCGAGCGCGATCTCGCCCTCGCGGGCGCCGGGCGCACCGGAGACGGGGTCGAGGAGTTCGACGCGGTAGCCGGGGCTGGGCCGGCCCATCGAGCCCGTCTTCAGGGTCTGGCCGGGGCTGTTGGAGACCTGCACGGCCGTCTCGGTCTGCCCGAAGCCGTCCCGGATGGTGACGCCCCAGGCGCGCCGTACCTGCTCGATGACCTCGGGGTTGAGCGGCTCCCCCGCGGCGAGCGCCTCGCGCGGCGGGGTGCGCAGCCGGGTCAGGTCGGCCTGGATGAGCATGCGCCAGACGGTGGGCGGCGCGCAGAAGGTCGTCACTCCGGCCCGGTCCATCTCCGTCATCAGCCGGTTCGCGTCGAAGCGCGTGTAGTTGTGGATGAAGACGGTCGCCTCCGCGTTCCACGGCGCGAAGAGGTTGGACCAGGCGTGCTTGGCCCAGCCGGGCGAGGAGATGTTCAGGTGCACGTCGCCCGGCCGCACCCCGATCCAGTACATGGTCGCCAGATGGCCGATCGGGTACGAGGCGTGGGTGTGCTCGACCAGCTTGGGGCTGGCGGTGGTGCCGGAGGTGAAGTACAGCATCAGCGGGTCGTCCGCCCCGGTCGGCCCGTCCGGGGCGAACGCGGCGGGCGCGTCGTACGCCTCCTCGTACGGCAGCCAGCCCCGGCCGGCGTACGCGGCGCGCTCCCCGGGCGGGGCGCCGACCACGATGCGGGTGTAGCGGCCGGGCACGTCGTCGAACTTGCCGGTGTCCTCGGCGCGCACGATCACCTGCCGGACCCGGCCGCGGGCCACCCGGTCGCGCAGGTCGGCGGGGCCGAGCAGCGGGGTGGCCGGGATGACGACGGCGCGCAGCTTCATCGCGGCGAGGGCCGTCTCCCACAGCTCGGCCTGGTTGCCGAGCATCACCAGGACGCGGTCCTCGGGGCGGACGCCGCGGGCGCGCAGCCAGTTGGCGGCGCGGTTGGACCGCTCGGACAGCTCGGCGAAGCCGAACCGTGCCTGCGTGCCGTCCTCCTCGACGATGTGCAGGGCTGTGCGGTCGTTGTCCCGCGCTATGACGTCGAACCAGTCGAGCGCCCAGTTGAAGTACTCGGGCCGGGGCCAGCCGAAGCCCGCGTAGGCCGCCGCGTAGTCCTCCCGGTGGGCCAGCAGGAAGTCCCGCGCACCCCGGAACGCCTCCGTCGCGCTGCTCGTCGCCGTCATGTGTCCTCCTCATTGCCGCACAGCCAATTAACATCGTGTAATTCGTGACGTGGGTCTCACCACCCCCGAACGGGGGTGCGCCGCGATGAAGGGGCGAGTGCGTGGCAGCTGACGGAGCCGAGGCGGTCGAGATGCGTGGTGCGCTGTTGCGGCTGCGGCGTACCACGGGGTTGCCGGTCGCCTTCGGCGGCCTGGTCGAGCCCGGCGGCCGGCAGGTCCGCATCAGTGAACTCGTCGGCACCGCGACGGCCGCGCTCAGCGCGCTCGCGGTCACCTCGGGCAACGGCCTGGGCGGCAAGGCGGTCGCGCTCTCCCGGCCCTGCGCCGTGACGGACTACTCGTCCTCCCGGCAGATCAGCCACGAGTACGACGTCGCGGTGGCCACGGAGGGCCTGTGCTCGGTCCTCGCGGTGCCCGTCGTCGTACGGCGCCGGGTGCGCGGCGTGCTGTACGGGGCGCTGCGCACGGCCCAGCCGCTCGGCGACCGCACCCTGCACGCGGCCGTGGAGGCGGCCCGGGACGTGGAACAGGCGCTGGTCGTACAGGACGAGGCCCGGGTGCTGCTGGACGTCGCCCGCACCCCCGATCCCGGGTCCGCGGCGGCGTGGGAGGAGGTGCGGGAGGCGCACAGCGCGTTGCGGGCGCTGGCCCCGCGGGTCGCGGACGAGGCGCTGCGGGCCGAACTCCTGGCGGCCTGCGGACGGCTGGCGGGCGCGACCTCGCGGCAGCGGGGCACGCGCGACGTCGGGCTCGCGCCGCGCGAGGTGGACGTGCTGGCCTGTGTCGCGGCGGGCTCGACCAACGCGGTGGCCGCCGAGCGGCTGGGGCTGCGCCCCGAGACGGTCAAGGGGTATCTGCGCTCGGCGATGCGCAAGCTGGGCGCTCACACCCGCCTCGAAGCGGTCGTCGCGGCCCGCCGCGCGGGGCTGCTGCCGTGAGCGTCCCGGAGCCGATGCCGGTACCGCCTGAGTCCCCGCTGCCCGGCGGCTTCGTCAACGCCGTCGTGCGGGCCGGGGACACCGTGCGGCGGCCCGCCTCCGCGCGTACGGAGTTCGTGGCCGGGCTGCTGCGGCTGCTCGAAGCCGGTGGCTGGCGCGGGGCGCCGCGGTTCCTCGGGGTGGACGGGGAGGGCCGCGAGGTCCTGTCCTATCTCGACGGGCACGTGGCCTGGGAGCCGCGGCAGCCCGCCGCCGTGTCCTCGGACGAGAGCCTGGTGGCCCTCGCCCGGCTGGTGCGCGAGTTCCACGACCTGACGGCCGGTACCGCACTTGCCGGGTCCTGCGAGGTCGTCTGCCACAACGACCTGTCGCCCAGGAACACGGTCTACCGGCCGGCCGGCGGCGCGCTGCGTCCGGTCGCCTTCATCGACTGGGACATCGCGGCGCCGGGCGCGCGCATCCACGACGTCGCCCACGTCTGCTGGCAGTACCTGCCGCTGGGCCCCGCGGCGGACCCCGGCGAGGCGGCCCGGCGGATGCGGCTGGTCGCCGACGGCTACGGGCTGGTGGACCGCGGCGACCTCGTGTCCACGGTCCTGTGGTGGCAGGACCGCTGCTGGCGGGGCATCGAGCGGGAGGCGGAGGCGGGTGACCGGGCGATGGGCCGGCTCCGCGACGCCGGGGTGCCCGGCGAGGTGCGGCGGGCCTTCCGCTGGGTCGCCGAGCACCGGGGCGTCCTGGAGGACGCCCTGAGGTGAGCGGCGGTCACCCGGGGGCGGAACGGCCGTTCCTCCAGTAGCCGAAGAAGGCTATGTCCCGCTTCGGCACGCCCCGGTCCCGTACGAGATGGCGGCGCACCCCCGTGGCCAGACCGGATTCCCCGGCGGCCCAGGTGTAGAACGGGCCCGGCCGCAGGGGCGCCGACCTGACCGCTTCCAGGGCTGCCGCGCCCGGCGGCATGTCCGTGCCGCCGCGGGCCAGCCAGTGCACGCGTACGCCTTCGGGCGCGGTGAAGTCCGTACGGAAGTCGGCCTCTTCCGGCACCTCCAGGAACACTTCGGCGGCCAGTGAGTCGGGGGCGTGCTCCAGGATGGCGAGGATCGCCGGTAGGGCGCTCTCCTCCCCCACGAGGAGCTGCCACTCGGCGTGGTCCGGCGGCAGATAGGTCACGCCCATGTCGAAGATCCCCGCCCGGTCGCCGGGCCGGGCGCGGCGGGCCCACGCGGACGCCGGGGTGTCGCCGTGCAGGGCGAACTCGATGTCCACCTCGCCGAGTTCGGGCCGTACCCGGCGGACGGTGTAGTTGCGCACCCAGGGCCTGCGGGACTTCGGCTGGAGCAGCACCTGCGCCATCCACGCCTCGCTGGAGGCGGTCGGCATCCACAGCTCCTGTTGCCCTTCGCGGGGGAAGAAGAGCCGTACGGTCTGGTCGAAGCCCGTGGGTGTCAGGTGGTCCAGTTGCGGGCCGCCGAGCGTGACGACCATGAAGGCGGGGGTCGGCTTCGTGGTCCCGCGCACCTCCAGCGTGATCATCCGTCGCGTCTGCGGCAGGCGCACCTTGGGCAGCACGTCGTGTTCCGCCTTTCGTTCCGGGAGTTGCGACAGCTTGCGGTCGGGTCAGAGGTCCACGACTTCGGGTCGAAGGTCCATGACCTCGGGTCAGAGGTCCACGACGAGGCGTGGGGTCAGCGCGCGGGAGACGCAGGCGTACATGCGGCCCGCGGGGGCGCCGATGTCGTCCCGGTGCTCGGGTTCGCCGTCGAGGACGGTGAGTTCGCAGCTCCCGCAGACGCCTTCGCGGCAGCCGGACGGCACGGGGTACCCGGCGTGGTTCAGGGCGTCGAGCAGGGACTCGTCGGCCGGTACCGGGACCGTGCGCCCGGACCGCGCGCACACCGCCTCGAAGGCGGTGTCGGGGCCGAACGTCCTGGTCACCGGCTGGAAGCGCTCCGTGTGGAGCCGGCCGGCGGGGAACGCGGCCTCGGCCGCGGCGACCATCGGCGCGGGGCCGCAGCAGTAGACCAGGGCACCGGGCCCGAACGCGGACGCCAGGGCGGCGAGGTCGGGACGGGGCTGCCGCCCGGTGGCGACGACGCGTACCCGGTCGCCGTGGCGGGCGCGCAGCTCGTCGACGAAGGGCATGGCGGCGACGGACCGGCCCGCGTACACGAGGGTGGCGGGGACGCCCGCGCCGGCCGCCGCGCGCAGCATCGGCAGCACGGGGGTGATGCCGATGCCGCCCGCGAGGAAGAGGTATTCCGGCGCGGGGACGAGCGGGAAGTGGTTGCGGGGGCGCGACACTTCGAGGGTGCGGCCCGTGCGCAGGAACCGGTGGACGTACTCGGAGCCGCCCCGGCTGAGCGGCTCGTACCGGACGGCGACGCGGTAGGTGTCGCGGTCCGCCGGGTCGCCGCACAGCGAGTACTGCCGGGTCAGCCAGTTGGGCAGGGCCAGGTCGATGTGGGCGCCCGGCTCCCAGGGGGCCAGCGGGCCCGCGGCGCCGCGCAGGACGAGGGAGACGACGTCCTCGGCGACCCGGTCGATGCGGTCGATGACGGTCCGCTGCATCAGTAGAGCTTCCGGTAGCTGTCTTCGAGTCCGCGGTCGAGCAGCGCCGGGTCGATGTCGAGCCCGAGCTGCGCGACGGCCATCTCGCCCGCCGACGGCACCTCTTCGGCCAGTGCCCGGCTCGCGGGGTCCCACAGCCGGGACCGGATCAGCGCGCGGCCGCAGTGGCCGTACGCCTCCGCGACCTCCACGACGATCGCCAGCTCCGGCGTCCTGCCCTCGGTCCGCATCCGAGCCAGGACGTCGGGTTCGTCGGTGACGTAGGCGCGGCCGTTGACCCGCAGCGTCTCGCGGAGGCCGGGGACGAGGAAGAGCAGGCCGATGCCGTCGTTCTCGGCGAGGTTGCGGAAGGAGTCGGCGAGCTTGTTGCCGGGGCGGTCGGGGATCGCGAGGGTGCGCTCGTCGAGGACCTTCACGAAGCCCGGGTAGTCGCCGCGGGGCGAGCAGTCCGCGCGGCCCGCGGCGTCCGCCGTGGCCATGGTCAGGAAGGGCGAGTGCGCGATGAAGCGGCGCAGGTGGTCGTCGATACGGTCCATGATCTTCGCCTTGACCATGGCCTCGGGTTCGCCGAGCCGGGCGCGCACCTCGGCCGGCGACACGGGCCGGGGGCGCGTGCTGACGTGCGTCACAGGGACTCCTTCCGGGACGGAACACGGCTGGGACACGGATGGGACACGGGCGGGGGCGACGGGCGCCCGCGGCCACGTCACGGGCATGTCCCGCTCACCTTCCTGCGACCGCCACATACCTCTGCGCCGCAGGTCATGGCACTATTGTGAGCAATTGTTCAGCTCATGCGCTACTCGCATTCGAAGCGCCGTCCAGGAGGTGCCGTGCGGTCGGAGGACCGGGGACTTCAGCCACGTAAACAGCCGCGCCAGGCGCGGGCCGAGCTCACCAGGCAGCGCATCCTCACCGCCGCTGCTCACGTTTTCGCCGAGTACGGGTACGCCGCGGGGACCACGAACCGGATCGCCGAACGGGCCCGGGTCTCGATCGGCTCGCTGTACCAGTACTACCCGAACAAGGATTCGATCCTGGTCGAGCTGGCCGCCCGGCACCTCGACACCGGGAGGGCCGACGCCTGGCGCCGCGCGAACGAGGAGCTTCCCGGGTCCATCGAGGACAGCGTCCGCGTCCAGGTGCGGCAGGTGATCGAGAACCACCGCGACGACCCGTTGCTGCTCCGCGTCATGTTCGAGGAGACGCCGCGGTCCCCCCAGTTGCTGGAGAAGGTCGCGGAGCACCACCGGGAGGTCGTCGGCCACGTGCGGGAACTGATCGAGCGGCACCCGGACATCGACGTCGAGAACACCTACGTCGCCGCCCGGCTCGTCGTGTCCACCGTGGAGCTGGCCATCCACCACCTCGTCGCCGAGCCCGACCCCGTCGACACCACCGCGCTGGAGGACGAGGTCGTCGCCATGATCACCCGTTACCTCACCAACGGACCGGCCGGGACGGCGTAATCACCCGTTCGCGCATTCCGCCGCCTCCCTCATCCCACGGACCGGCCTAAGAGGACAGGCCCTGATTCAAAGATCCGTTGCCTAATATTGGCCAGGACACGACACACGAGGGAGCGGTGACCGTGACAGGGGACTTCAAGGAACCCGTGAGACCGCGCCCCGACCTGGTCATCGGCCGGGACGAGCTGTTCACGGGCGCGCGGGAACAACTGTCCCGCGGCGGCAGCGTGCTGGTGCACGGCCCGGCGGGAATAGGAAAGTCGACCGTGCTGCGGACGCTGGCCGCGGAATACGCCGACGCGGCACGGACCGTTCTGCGGTGTTCGGCCACCGAGTCCGAAAGCCATCTCCCCTTCCTCGCGCTGGCGGATCTTCTCGGTCTCGTCGCCGACGAGGTGTCGGGCGCGCTGCCCGCCCCGCAGCGCACCGCCCTGGAGTCGGCGCTCACCGGCCGCGGCGAGTCCACCCTCCAGCGCGACGGACTCGCGCTGCGGCTCGCGGTGCTCTCCGTGCTCCGCGCGCTGGCCGCCCGGGGTCCCGTGCTGATCGTGGCCGACGACCTCCAGTGGCTGGACTCGGCCAGCACCGAACTGCTCGGCTTCGCCGCCCGGCGGCTCGGCGAGATGCCTGTACAGATGCTGTGTGCCGTACGGACCGAGTCGGAACCCGGTGCGCAGCGGCACGACCGTTATCTACGCGCGTTGCCCCCGGAGTCCCTCGCCGTGCGCGTCAATCCGCTCGCCCGCGCCCAGGTCGCCGATCTGCTCGCGCACCGCGGGCACGCGGACCTGTCGCGCTCGACCGTCCGGGACATCCACCGCACCAGCGGCGGCAACCCGCTGTTCGCCCTCGAACTGGGCCGCGCGCTCGCCGAGAGCCCCACGCCGCCCCGGCCCGGCGAGCCGCTGCCCGTGCCGACCTCGCTGCGCGCCCTGGTCCTGAACCGGATCGGGATGCTCTCGGCGGAGGCCCGCCGCACCCTGCTCGTGGTGAGCGCGGGCGCCCGCCCCACCCAGGCGCTGCTGCGCGCGGCGGGCCGCGAGGACGCCGAGGCGGAGACCGCCTCGGCCGCCGAACTCGGGCTGCTCGCCCCGGAACGCGAGGGTCCCGGCGTACGGTTCGCGCATCCGCTGATCTCGGCCGCCGTGTACGCCGAGGCGGCACCGCAGGAGCGGCGGGCGGCCCATGCCGCGCTGTCCACGGCCGCCTCCGACCCCATCGAGCGGGCCCGGCACCTCGCGCTGGCCAGTACCGGACCCGATCCGGGCGTGGCCGACCGCCTGGAGGAGGCCGCCGCCGTCGCCCGGGACCGCGGCGCCCCGTCGGTCGCCGCGGGCCTCGGCCTCCTTGCCGCCCGGCACACCCCGGCGGACACCGTGCCCGGCCCCGACGAGCGGCGGCTCCAGGCGGCCGAGGACGCGCTGACCGCCGGCGAGACCGACCTCGCCCGGGACATCGCCCGCGACGTGCTGGGCCGCGCCACCGAACCGGCGGACCGGGTACGGGCCTGGATGGTGGTGATCGACGCGGCGGGGCAGGCGATGGCCGAGGTCGACGCCGTCTTCCCGGTGGCGCTGGAGGACGCCGGCAACGACCCCCGGCTTCTCGCCCTCGTGCGCTACCAACTGGCCTGGCGGGCACTGCTGGTGGAGGGCGAGATGGCCAAGGGCCGGGAGGAGGCGGCGCGCGCGGCGGAGCTGGCCGCCCGCGCCGGGGACCGGCGCACCGAACTCCTCGCGCTGGCCTTCCAGGCCCAGATGGAGACCCTGATGGGGCACGCGGACGCGCCCGCCACCATCAAACGGGCACTGCGCGAACCACAGGACCCGCGGGTCGCGTGCGACCACAACGGCGCGGGCGCGGCCCGCTTCCGCTGGCTGATCATGAGCGACCAGCTCGCCGAGGCGCGGACCACCATCACCGCCCTGCTGCGCGAGGCGCGCAGGCGCGGGATGGTCGAGAGCGAGGTGCACTTCCTGCGCGGCCTCGCCGAGACCGAACTGCGCGCCGGGCACTGCGGCCGGGCGCTCGACCTGGCCCGGGAGAGCCTGCGCCTCGCGCGTGACACCGGCATCGGGGAGGCGGCCACCGCCATGTTCACCTCCCTCGCGGAGGCCGCGGGCGGCGACACCGACCGGGCGCTCGCGCTGGCCCGCGAGGCGGTGGAACGCGCCGAGGAGGACGGCGACCTGATGTACCTCTCGCGCGCCCTCGGTGCCCTCGGGCACGCCCGCCTGGTCGCCGGGGACGCCCCGGCCGCCGTCCAGGCGCTGCGCCGGGTGCGGGAGCTGGAAGAGGGGCTCGGCGTCACCGATCCGGCGCGCGGGCGCTGGCACGGGGACCTCGCGGAGGCGCTGGTCCGGATCGGCGAACCGGCCGAGGCGCAGGACGTCATCGACGCCACCCGCACCCGCGCGCTGCGGCTCGGCCGGGAGAGCGTGCTCGCCGTCCTCGACCGCGCCGAGGCGCTCGTACGGGCGGCGCGCGGCGAACTCGGCGCCGCCGCACGCCAGTTGACGTCCGCGCAGGACCGCCTCGGCAAGCTCGGCTACGGCCTTGAGGAGGCACGGGCCGCGTACGCCCTGGCCGGGCTGCGCACCCACCGGCCCGGACCCACCTCGTACGACGAGGCGTCACGGCTGTTCCGGCGCTGCCGCGCCCTGCCGTGGCTGCGGCAGGCCGAGGCGTCCTCGGCCGTGACCCCCGCGCCGGTCGCCGCCGCGGCCGCGCTCGACGCGCTGGCCGCCACGGAACGGCAGGTGGCCGCCCTCGTCATGGAGGGCGCCACCAACCGGGAGATCGCCGCCCGCCTGTTCATCAGCGTCAAGACGGTGGAGGCCACGCTCACCCGGGTCTACCGGAAGCTGGGGATCCGCTCCCGGGTCGACATCGTGCGCCTGGCGGCGGGCGGCCGGACGGGCTGACGGGCCGACGGGCCGACGGGCCAGCGCGGGGAAACCTACGGAGGATGTTCATCCGCGGGGAGGTTTGCGGGGCGCGACCGAGGGTTTTCCCTTCCCGGTCCGGCTAGGGGGTTCCCTCATTGGGGAGGCGGCGGGGCTGCTTCTAGCGTGAGGGCGTGCCGCTCGCCCGGGCACAGGGCGCCGGTCCGCCGGCCCCGTGCAACCCCCACCCGCGCGACCCCCACCGGCGACCACCGAGGAGACCCATGTTCGGGCTCAACCGTGCCAAGAAGACCGCCGCCGTCTGTGCGGCCACCGCTGCCGCCGCCGCGACCGCGCTGCTCGGCGCGCCCGGCGCCGTCGCGGCGCCCCAGCCGATCGTCGGCGGTACGACGACCACGACCACCGCGTACCCGTTCATGATGCAGATCACCGACGCCTCGCAGAACCAGTTCTGCGGCGGCACGCTGGTCGCCGCCAACAAGGTCGTCACCGCCGCGCACTGCATGGTCGGCGAGACCACCAGCAGCGTCCGCGTGGTCGGCGGCAGAACGTACCTGAACGGCACGAACGGCACCGTCAGCCGGGTCAGCAAGATCTGGATCAACCCGAGCTACACGGACGCCACCAACGGCGACGACGTGGCCGTGCTGACCCTCGCCACCTCGATGTCGTACACCCCGGCGTCGTACGTCTCCGCCTCGGACACCGGTGTGTACGCGGCCGGCACCACGGCCCGTGTCCTGGGCTGGGGCACCACCTCGGAGAACGGCAGCTCCTCCAACCAGCTCCGCACGGCCACCGTGCCGACGGTCTCGGACACCAGTTGCCGCAGCTCCTACGGCTCCGACTACGTGGCCACCGACATGGTCTGCGCCGGATACACCTCCGGCGGCGTCGACACCTGCCAGGGCGACAGCGGCGGCCCGCTGCTCATCGGCGGCGTCCTGGCAGGCATCACCTCCTGGGGCGAGGGCTGCGCGGAGGCCGGCTACCCGGGTGTCTACACCCGGCTGACGACCTTCTCCAGCCTGGTGACCGCACAGGTCAACTCCTAGTCCGCCAGGGCACTACGGACTCCTGAGTACCCCTCAGGTGATAGCCGGGGGGCGCTGCGGGCCTCCACGAGCGGCCCGCAGCGCTCCCTTACCACCGCACCCTCCCCCGCTTGTCGGCGGCCGGCTTCCCCGCGTCTCCCCCCGTCCGCCGGCATCACCCCCGTACCCCCACGACGGTCCCGGACCTGATGTCGTACGAGCCCTCGTCACGCGTACGGCAGTCGGCCTCGCGGACACCTTCTGTCCGCAAGGTGCGCCAGGTGTCCGGCACCGGGCCCCCGCCCCGAGGGCTTGCGTCATTCGACCCGTATATCCTGCTCGGTGATCGGAACAGACGTACGTGCGAGGACGGGAGGCAGCCGCCATGTCCGAGCGTCGGGCCCGGCCGGCCTCGAAGAACGGCAAGAGGTCCGTCTGGCGGCGGGCCCTGACCCCGCCGCCCGCACCGCCCGAGCCGGAGCCCGCGGACGGGCCCGCCCCGCCGGACGCCGAACAGGCGGACGCCGGCACCGTCGTCCAGGCGGCCGTCTACCGGGACGGCGTGCGCGTCTCGAACCCCGAGACGCTCACCGAGACCTTCCGGCAGCTCCGTGACGAGCCCGCCGGTATGGCGTGGATCGGTCTCGCCCGGCCCACGGAGCACGAACTGCTCTCCCTGGCCGCCGAGTTCGACCTGCACCCGCTCTCCGTCGAGGACGCGATGGAGGCGCACCAGCGCCCGAAGCTGGAGCGGTACGGCGACACGCTCTTCGTCGTCCTGCGCGCCGCCCGCTATCTCGACGCGCCCGAGGAGGTCGACTTCGGCGAGCTGCACGTGTTCGTGGGCCCCGATTTCGTGATCACCGTGCGGCACGGGGCGGCGCCGGACCTGTCGGCGGTGCGGCGGCGCATGGAGGACGCCCCGGAGCTGCTGAAGCTGGGCCCGGAGGCCGTCCTGTACGCGATCCTCGACTCGGTGGTCGACGGGTACGTGCCGGTCGTCAGCGGGGTGCAGAACGACATCGACGAGATCGAGACCGAGGTGTTCCGCGGCGACCCGGCGGTCTCCCGGCGCATCTACGAACTCTCCCGCGAGATGGTCGAGTTCCAGCGTGCCACCCGCCCGCTGGTCGGCATGCTGCACGGCCTGATGGCGGGCTTCGCCAAGTACGGCACCGACGAGGAGCTCCAGCGCTATCTGCGCGACGTCGCCGACCACGTCACCCACACCAGCGAGCGCGTCGACGGCTTCCGGCAGGCGCTCACCGACATCCTCACCGTGAACGCGACGCTGGTCACCCAGCAGCAGAACGCGGAGATGCGGGCCCTGGCGGAGGCGGGCTTCGAACAGAACGAGGAGATCAAGAAGATCTCCTCGTGGGCGGCCATCCTCTTCGCCCCCACCCTCGTCGGCACGATCTACGGCATGAACTTCTCGCACATGCCGGAGTTGCACTGGGTGATGGGATACCCCTTCGCGATCGTCCTCATGGCGGTCGTCTGCACCAGTTTGTACCTCATCTTCAAGCGGCGGGACTGGCTCTGAGTAACCGGCCCCCCGAGGGCCTGCGCCATGCCCTCGGAGAGCCGGACGCGACCCTCGCACACCCCGTTCGAGCCACTGGGGAGAATCTGGGGAGAACGAGCCGCGCGCCGCGCCACCCGGTTCTCCCCGAACCTACGGTCGCCCACCCCGGACGCCGCCTTCACAACGATGCCGGCAAGATGCTCGATCCACACGGAGAGTAAGCGGCGACGATGCGATCGGGCGCTGCACCCGGGCGTCCCGAGCGCCAACGGCGTCACCGCAAGACCGGGTACTGGGTGCGTCGCGCGCCGAGGAGTATCAAGGCCACGGAATCGACCTGCTGCCGCCGATGAGGTAAGGCCCCACAGGCTCGCGGCGCTAGACGGCGGCCGGTGGGACGGGGCCGCCGTTGACGCCTTCCTCGGCTGGCCGCCTGGCACCGCGGGTGTGCCCGCGCCCCCTCGTTCATCGGCAAGACGTCACCAGCCGCTCCTCCCACAGACCACCGCGCCTGATGGGCGGGCGGGTGGTCGAGGTCGTAGTCGGCGTTGCGGGGGAGCTTCAGGAGGCGGTGTGCGCCGCACCCGACACACACTTCGTTCTCATCGGCACCCCTGTGCAGCAGGCAGCCGGGCTGGCGATCGGCGGGTTCAGCGAGCCGGAGACCCCTCATCTACTAGACAGAACACGATTCTGCTGAATAGATTGCCCTGGCTACTGCGAGTGGACGGAGGGAGTCGGATGGGCGGCGACGAGCCGATGGCGTACTGGAGCGGCACACTGGCGACTCGTCTCCTCGACGTCACTCGTGACCCATCGGCCCTCGACTCAACGGGTTACTGGGTGACAGCAGTCTCCTTCGAGGGTGAGGTCATCTGCGCCAGATTCCGTGACGTTCGGCGCGTTCCCGCAGTGAAGTGCAGCCGACGCCCCTGGCACGGCCCACGTCCCGAGGACTGGTCCACCTCGCTCAGAAAGGACGAATACGTCGCGGCCGTGGCCCGTATCCGCGAGCGCATAGCAGCCGGGGACATCTACCAGGCGAATCTGTGCCGTCTCCTGTCGGCACCCATCGCCCCTGACAGCGACATCATGGCCCTGGCGGATTTGTTGCGGCGCCACAACCCGGCACCCTTCGCCGGCACGATCCGACTGCCCGCTCATGGCGTGGAGGTGACGACGGCGTCACCGGAGCTGTTCGTGCGCCGCCGCGGTCGTACGGTGACGTCCATGCCCATCAAGGGCACCGGTCAGACCGAGGCCGACCTCCTGGAGAAGGATCAGGCCGAGAACGTCATGATCGTAGACTTGGTGCGCAATGACCTCGGCCAGGTGTGTACACCCGGAAGCATCCAGGTGCCCGACCTCTGCACGGTGCAACAGCACCCGGGCTTGGTACACCTCGTTTCCTCGGTCGACGGAGAACTCGCACCGGATGCCGGCTGGCCCCAGCTGCTCCGGGCCACGTTTCCCCCAGGCTCGGTGACCGGCACGCCCAAGAAGAAGTCCCTGGAGCTGATCGAGGAACTGGAACGAGGTCCGCGCGGCCTCTACTGCGGCGCGATCGGCTGGGTCGACGCAGACCGCCGGCACGGCGAACTCGCCGTGGGCATACGCACGTTCTTCATCAATCGGCCCGAAGGACTGTTGCGCTTCGGCACCGGCGCCGGCATCACCTGGGGCTCCGACCCGCTGCGCGAGTGGGAGGAGACGGAGCTGAAGGCCCGCCGACTGCTGGCCATAGCTTCGCGTCCCGACATCGAGCGCCGTGCCCCACAGGGCGTTGCGGACAGTGCCGGCCTGTAACGCCTGGTGCGCACCCTCAACCACGCAGTCATCGTCTTCTGACGGGCAGGGACACATGCACCAGCGAACCCCAGAAGGCTCAGGAGAGCCAGCCAGAAGATTCGCCTTCGAACAGCTCAGGCTGGCCATCTTGCGCGGCGACCTCGCACCGGGCCAGCGCATGCACGAACCGGACTTCAGCGAGCGCCTGGGGGTCACTCGGGGCAGTGTGCGTGCGGCCATGATCGACCTCGCCGCCGACGGACTCGTGGAGCGCGTCCACAATCGCGGGACCCGAGTACGCATGTATTCACTCGACGAGGCTGTGGCGATAACCGAGTGCCGGATGGCGCTCGAAGGTCTGTGCGCTGCCAGAGCCGCCTCTCTCGCCACAGATACACAAGTCGCCGAACTTGTCGATCTGGGTGAAGAGATGGCCGCCGCAGCCGCCGCCCAGTCCTTCGAACGCTACGCCGGACTGAATCGGCAGCTGCACAACCGGCTGATCGATGTCTCCCGACAGCGGTCCGCTGCCGAGATGCTCGACCGGCTCAACTCACAACTCGCACGGCACCATTACCGGCTGGCGCTCCTGCCTGGGCGGCCGCAACAGTCGCTCGATGAACATCTCGCGGTGATTGCAGCGGTCCGAGCCGGAAATCCGCAGGCAGCCGAGGCAGCTGCCCGGGCCCATCTGCTGAGCGTCGCCCAGGCCCTGCGCCGGCTTTCCGCCGACGCCGCACCGACTCCTTACCCGCACCCTGTTCAGGAGAGATATCCGTATGACCACTCCGCCCCTCGGTGACATCGCACACCTCGGCCACGTCGAACTACTCACCCCTGACCTCGACGCTAGTGTCAGCTTCTTCACCGACTACCTCGGCTTGACCGTCAGCGGCCAGTCGGGGCGCTCCGTCTACATGCGCACCTTCGACGACTACGAGCACCACAGCCTGGTGCTGACCGCGCACGCCACTTCCGGGGTGCGCCGCACCGCACTGCGGGTCTCCAGTGCGGAGGCACTCGACCGACGGGTCACCGAGATCGAGAACAGTGGCCGGCCAGGCCGGTGGGCCGAAGACGAACCCGGTCTCGGAAAGCTCTTCGTCACCTCCGATCCCGACGGCCACGAGCTGGCCTTGTACTGGGAGAGCGAGCATTACCAGGCGCCCGAGGAGCTGCGTCCGGCACTGAAGAACCAACCGCAGGCCAAGCCCAACCGGGGGGTAGGTGTGCGTCGTCTCGACCACGTCAACTTCCTGGCCTCCAGCGTGTCAGCCAACGGTGACTTTCTGCGTGACGTGCTTGGCGCCCGCCCGACCGAGCAGATCCAGCTGGATTCCGGCCGCATCGCCGGTCAGTGGCTGACGTTCACTCAGAAGTCCTACGACCTCGTCTACACCGAGGACTGGACGGGCTCGAAAGGCCGGCTGCATCACATCGCCTTCGCCACCGACACCCGCGAGGACATCCTGAGAGCCGCTGACCTGGCCATCGACACTGGCGTGTTCATCGAGACAGGCCCACACAAGCACGCCATTCAGCAAACGTTCTTCCTCTACGTCTACGAGCCTGGCGGTAACAGGATCGAACTGTGCAACCCGCTCACCAGGTTGGTGCTGGCACCGGACTGGCCGCTGGTCACCTGGACCGAACAGGAGCGGAAGAAGGGGCAGGCATGGGGGTTGAAGACCATTGAGTCCTTCCACACCCACGGCACCCCGCCTGTCTCCAGCTGACTCTGCCGAGTCCCAGGCACGGCGGTTATCCGGACACAGCCGCAAGCGGCCTCATTCGGAGCGTCGTCGCCTCCATGGCGGCGACGTCCCGTTCGACCGGCTCCAGAACATCTGCAGATGACCGCGGAAGCCGCTCCGCCACTGCCGACGTCTGCGATGGCAGGGGCAGGGGGGACGCATGGCCGCGCTCTCTCAGGTGTACTGCCAGCATTCGGACCCTGTGGACCAGCGCGGACACCTCCAGCGCAGTCGGCGGCGCCGCGCCGTGGAGCACCTCGGTGCGTGCCGCGGTGGTCCCGTCCACAATCCGCTCCGCCGCATCGACCAACGGCGACCATGCCGCCGCCCGTAGTCCTGCGGGCGGTGGCTCACTCAGCGCGCGCTGCATCTCGATCCGTACGGCCGAGAGGTCACGGTAGACCGAGCGCCGCCTGTGTCCGCACTCGGCAGCGGGGACGGACGGGTTGAACGAGCCTTCGAGGTAGAGCGCGCAGTCCTCCACCGCATCGGCGAGCCGTGCCCCCACGCGCGTGTGCCAGCTCTCCGGCCACAGTGCGTACCCGGCGATCAGCGTGATCGCGCAACCGATCGCGGAGTCGATCAGACGAGGGAGCAGTACCGCGGTGCCCTGGCGATTCAGCAGGTCCGACAACAGAAGGATCAGTGGCGTGACAGCGGCCGTCTGATGGGCGTAGCCGCGCGGAGCCAGAACCGGGACCAGGGCAGCGAGCACCAGCACAAGGGGCACGTCCCACCAGCCCCGCGACACCATGGCCAAGACCGCTGCCGCGACAACAAGGCCCGGAACGGTCCCGAGCACCCGCAGAACGGCCCGGGAGAACACCGACCCGAAGTCCGGCTTGAGAACGAAGGTCACGGTGAGCGGGACCCAGTAGGAACGGGGCACCGGAATCACGTTGATGAACGCCTGAGCCAGACCGATACACAGAGCCAGCCGCATGCCGTAGCGCCAGGCCGTCGCGGGCATCGCCAGTGAGCGGGCCGCGCCCGAGCCGAGGGCAGCAGATCGCTGCGCGACAACGTACTGAGGGGTCTCCCGTCGATCTCTGTGGGCCGCTGCGACGACCGCTGCCGCCTCCAGCAGCCCCTCGCGTACGGCACAGTCAGCGGCGGTGCTCGGGGCCGGCAGCGGCGGCTCGGGGTCGGTCGGGCTGCCACTCGCCACATCTGCGGTCAGCGTCTGCAGACCGGTGAGATAGGCAGGAGGCAGTGCCCGGTCGCTGAGTCGTACCAGTGGGGCGGCTTCGACCAGAGGCGCGAGGGCGCGCAGCTGGGCGTCCAGGTGAGCGCGCTCGCCCCGGCGCGGCCCGCCGCGCCCGCCGGGCGTCACAAGTTCGTGGGCCCGGTTGAGGGCCAGGGTCATCGAGCGTCGTGCCTCCTCGTAGGACAACGGTGTGCCTGGGTCGCAGGACGCCAGAAGCTGGGTCAGCGCCCCGTACGCGGAGGCCACTGCGGCCCGTTCGGGTGCAAGAGGTCTCAGCGGCCAAGCCACCAGAAGAACCGCCAGGAACAGCACGGCACCTGCGGTCGACAGAACTGGCGGCAGCCACCAGGCCCCTGGCATGGGCAGCCCCGCACCCACCACGGTGTTGAGCAGGAGCAGCAGCCCAAAGGCGGAAGCGATCGGGCCGATGGCGGAGATGATTCCCGACACCAGGGCGGTGCTGGTGACCACCGCAACCGTCAGCCATCCATGCGCGTAGATGGCAGGTCCCAGTGTCAGGCCCACGACACAGGCGAGCTGAGGGATCACGATGCCGGTCATCCGCCTGCGGTAGCCGGTGGCGGTGTCCGTGGTGATGCCGTTGATCGCGCCCATCGCCGCGAGCGCGCCCCAGTCCGGGTGTCCGGCGGCAGTGCCGCCCGCGAGCGCCAGCGCTGTCGCAAGACCGGCGCGGGCTGCCGCGCCTTGATCCACGCCAATGCCGCGGCCACGCAGAGCACCCCACATTCGTGAGCGGAGGGGGGTCTCCGGATCCCCGTTTGCTGACAATTCCGACTCCCGTATTGCGTCTGCGTTACGCACGCCCTAGTGTCCTGCACAGCAGACAATCATTCTACTTGATAGACGGAGTGGGTGAACTCTCGGCGACGGTGACTTTCCCGACGTCCGAGGACACCCCCTAGCCGGACTCAGCACGGAAGGGCGGAACATGAGCCAGGAGAGCGTCGAGCAGGCGATTCAGCGGGCCGGCGGAGCGGTGGCGCTGCTGCGCAACTCGCCGATCAGGCCGCACACGTTCCCGGTAGCGGCCGAGTTCACCAACTGGCGCACCGAGCAGCGTGCCTGGCGTGATTCGGTCGCGCTGCTGGACCAGTCGCACCACATGACGGACCTCTACATCCAGGGCCCTGACGCTCTGCGCCTGCTGTCCGACCTCGGCGTCAACAGCTTCAAGAACTTCGGTCCCGGCCGTGCCAAGCAGTACGTCGCCGTCAACCACGACGGTGGCCTCATCGGCGACGCCGTCCTGTTCCACCTGGAGCAGGACCACTTCGACCTGGTCGGCCATCCGATGGTGCTCGACTGGGTCCAGTACAACCTGGAAACCGGCGACTACGACGCCACCACCGAGCGCGACGACAACTCGTACGACCGCCAGGCCGGTCCGCCGAAGGTCTACCGCTTCGAGGTCCAGGGCCCCAACGCGGTCGCCCTGCTGGAGAAGGTCACCGGCGCTCCGGTGCCCTCGGTCAAGTTCTTCCACATGACCACCTTCACCATCGCCGGACACGAGGTGCGCGGACTGCGCCACGGCATGGCGGGCCAGCCCGGCTTCGAGCTGTTCGGCCCCTGGGAAGAGGGCGACGCCGTGCGCGAGGCGATCCTCGCCGTCGGTGACGAGTTCGGGCTCGTCCGCGCCGGAGCCAAGGCCTACTCCACCGCCAATCTGGAGTCCGCCTGGGTGCCGGCACCGTTCCCGGCCGTCTTCTCCGGCGAGAAGCTCAAGGGCTACCGCGAGTGGCTGCCCACCGCGTCCATGGGTTCGCTCGGCGGATCGATGGACTCCGAGGACGTCCGCGACTACGAAGTCACCCCTTACGACATCGGCTACGGCAGCATCGTCGCCTTCGACCACGACTTCGTCGGCCGCGAGGCACTTGAGGAGATCGCGAAGAACCCGCCCCGCACCAAGGTCACTCTGGTCTGGAACGCCCAGGACGTCGCGGAGGCGATCGGCTCGCTCTATCAGTCCGACGAGCTCCCCGCGAAGTTCATCGAGTTCCCCAAGGCCCGGTACGCCCTGCACCAGAGCGACAAGGTGCTCGTCGACGGCGAGCTCGCCGGCCTCTCCATGGACGTCGGCTACATCGCCAACGAGCGCGCCATGGTCTCACTGGCCACTGTCGACCGCGCCCACAGCGAGCCCGGGACCGAGGTCACTGTCGTCTGGGGCGAAAGCCCCAACTCCGGCAAGCCTGGCGTCGAGAAGCACCGGCAGGTGCGCATCCGTGCCACCGTCGCCCCCGCCCCGTACGTGCAGTTCGCCCGCAGCACTTACCGCGACCGGTAGGCCCTACGACTCCGGCCGGCCGGTATCCGCTTCCTGCCCCGCAACACCGGCCGGCCGGACAGCAACACCCCGCACATCGCGCCGCCCACGAGCGAGCAAGGAGCACGATGACCACCGTTTCCACCCCCTCAATCACCGGAGCGGAGCTACTGCTGCGGGACTTCTCTCTGGAGATGACGGGCAAAGACACACCGAAGCTCCAGGTCACGGCGGAATCCCTGCCCGTGGGCACTCGGATCAACGTGACCTATCTGGGCAACGAGGACCTGCCTCTGAGGCGCGAAGCGGCACGGTCTGTCCGCAGCCTCGGTCTGAACCCGGTTCCGCACATCTCCGCTCGCCGGCTCGAGTCGCAGGAGCGGCTGGAGGAATTCCTTGCCGCCCTGCGGGAGGACGGGACGCAACAGAGCGTCTTCGTCGTCGGAGGCGACCCCACCCACCCGCACGGCCCCTACACCGACTCAATGGCCGTCATCCGTACGGGACTGCTCAAGCAGTACGGCGTCACTCACGTAGGTATGAGCGGCTACCCCGAAGGCCACCCGAACATCCCGGACGAGGCGCTGTGGGCCGCGTTGGAGGAGAAGTCAGCGCTCCTGGCCGCAGAGGGGCTGGAAGGCGACATCATCACCCAGTTCGGGTTCGACGCCGAACCCGTCCTGCAATGGACAGCCCAGCTGCGTGAACGTGAGATCCACTGGCCCGTGCGGGTGGGGGTTCCCGGCCCCGCAGGTGTACGCAGGTTGCTGTCGTACGCTGCCCGCTTCGGAGTCGGGACAAGTACCTCCATCGCCCGCAAGTACGGACTGTCCCTGACCAACCTCATGGGTACGGCCGGCCCTGACCGGTTCATCCGCGCACTGGCCGCAGGATACGACGCTGCCACTCACGGCGAGATGAAGCTGCACTTCTACACCTTCGGTGGGCTGAGCGCGACTTCCACCTGGATCGATGAATTCCGCACCACGGAGGGTCTGAAGTGACCGTCATCCAAACGAGCCCTGCACGGGCCTCTTCGCTGCGCACCCCCGCTCACCAGGCCTCGCTGATCGTCCAGGGCACGGACCGGGTCGGCATCGTCGGCGCCGTCGGGACCCTGCTCAGCCGTCGGGGTGCCAACATCATCTGCCTCGACCAGCATTCCGTGCCTGAATCCGGGGCGTTCTTCCAGCGCACCATCTTCTCGCTCGACGGACTCCAAGCCGCACTGCCGGAGATCAGCCACGAGCTGAGGCACGAACTGGCCACAGACTTCGAGCTCTCCTTCACACTGCGAGACCTCTCCGTTCCCAAACGGGTAGCGATCTTCGCCTCCAAGTCGGACCACTGCCTGCTCGACTTGCTCTGGCGCCATCGGCGCGGCGAACTCCCGGTCAGTATCGCCATGGTGATCTCCAACCACCCCGACACGGCAGAAGAGGTCCGCACCTTCGGCATCCCCTTCTTCCACGTCCCGTCCATGGGCCCGGACAAGTCCGCAGCCGAGGCCGAGCACATACGGCTGCTGAAGGACAACGTCGACTTCGTCGTCCTGGCCCGCTACATGCAGATCCTCTCCGGCGACTTCATCCAGCAGGTCGGCGTGCCCATCATCAACATCCACCACTCCTTTCTGCCGGCCTTCATCGGCGCCGGGCCCTACGCCAAGGCCAGAGAACGCGGAGTGAAGCTCATCGGCGCCACCGCCCACTACGTGACCGAGGACCTCGACGAGGGCCCCATCATCGAGCAGGACGTCGCCCGCGCTACCCACGCGGACACCACCGCCGACCTCATGCGCCGGGGCGCCGATGTCGAGCGCGCCGTGCTCTCGCGCGCTGTGCTGTGGCACGCCGAGGACCGGGTCATCCGCCACGGCAACCACACGATCGTCTTCTCATGACAACAACGGTCACCGGAAAGACTGCCACGACCTTGCTTCTCGACGGGACAGCTGAAGCCCGGGCGCTGCGGACGAAGGTGGCGCAGGACGTCGCCGCAGCAGCCCAGCGCTACGGAGCGGTACCCGGCCTCGCCACCGTCCTGGTCGGCAACGATCCCGCGAGCGTCGCGTATGTAACTGCCAAACGGCGGGCAATCAGGGAGGCGGGCATGCGGGACATGCACTGCTACCTGCCCGGTAACGCCGCCCAGGCGGAAGTCGCGGCCGTCATAGACGAACTCGCCCAGGATTCCGAGGTCTCCGGCATCCTCCTCCAGCTGCCCCTGCCCGAGGGCCTTGATGCGGCGACGCTCATCGACCGCATCCCGGTCAGCAAGGACGTCGACGGGCTGACCACCGCCAGCACCGGCCTGCTGGCCCGCGGAGCACACGGACTGCGCCCATGCACCCCGGTCGGGGTGCTCCATCTCCTGGACGGGGCACACGTCGGACTGCGGGGTGCGCATGCCGTCGTGGTCGGGCACTCCGCCCTGGTCGGACGCCCCATGGCCAGGATGCTCCTGCAACGCGATGCCACCGTCACCGTCGCCCACCAGCACACCGTCGACCTTGCCTCCCTGACCCGGCAGGCCGACATCCTCATCGTCGCCGCCGGCGTGCACGGTCTTGTCGGCGCCGAACACGTCAAGCAAGGCGCTGTCGTCATCGATGTAGGCATCCACCGCACTCCCGAGGGCCTGGAAGGCGATGTTCGAGCCCATGAACTGCGGGGTATCGCACGCCTGATCACCCCGGTGCCGGGCGGCGTGGGGCCCATGACCATTGCCGTTCTGCTGACAAACACCCTGCTGGCATTCGAGCAGGAGCGAACGTGCAGCTGACACCCGGAGCGAGAGCCACTTCCGGGACCGTCTTGCGGCCGGAAGGCCTGCGGGAGGACCTTCACGGCAACGGATGCGTCGTCATGGGGATCCTCAACGTGACCCCGGACTCGTTCTCCGACGGTGGCTTGCACGAGGGAACCGAGCGGGCCGTTGCCCACGGCTTCACTCTGGCCGCCCAAGGCGCCGACATCGTCGATGTGGGCGGCGAGTCCACTCGACCTGGAGCTGTGCCGGTACCAGAAGAAGAAGAGCTCTCCAGGGTCCTGCCGGTCGTCCGCGAACTCAGCGCCGGCAGCGTGCGGGTGAGCATCGACACCATGCACGCCGACGTGGCGCGCGCTGCTCTGCGAGCCGGGGCCTGCATGGTCAACGACGTCAGTGGCGGCCTCGCCGATTCTCAGATGGCTCGTGTGGTCGCGGAGTCCGGCGCTCCCTTCGTCGTCATGCACTGGCGCGCCCCCAGCCGGTCGATGCATCGCCACGCGGGCTACGGAGACGTCGTCGCGGAGGTCCGCGACGAACTGTGCCGGCGTCTGGACGAGCTCTCGGCTCAGGGCGTGGCCCGGGAACAGCTCGTGCTGGATCCGGGGCTGGGCTTCGCCAAGCGCCCCGAGCACGACTGGGCTCTGCTCTCGCACCTCGATGTGTTCACCGGTCTGGGGCTGCCCGTGCTCGTGGGCGCTTCACGCAAGTCTTTCCTCGCCACTGTCTGCGCGACACCTCATGGCGGCGTACCGGCCGGCCGGGACGCCGCCACCACGGCGGTCTCCGCGCTGGCGGCCTCGGCCGGCGCCTGGGGAATACGGGTCCATGACGTGCCGGCCAACCGCGATGCAGTACGCGTCGCGAGGGCTTGGCACTCCCCTGCCCGCCGCGGCTGACGCTCTGTGGGGCACACCCCTGTCAGGGGTGGTACGTGCTCATCCCCTTGGCCAATTCCTCGGCTGCCGACTTGAGCCGCGCAGCCATTTGAGACTCCCACCCAGGTTCGGCAGACCATTCAGGGCAGACCAGACCGAGCGCGGCGTACATCCCCGGCTCAGGCAGACGCACGGCGACTCCCAGCGACAGCACACCTGGTTCGCTCTCACCGCGGTTGACCGCATATCCGGCGTCGCGGGCGATGCCCACAGCCGCCATCAGACCCTCGACGGTGGCGATCGACTTGTCCGTCACAGCTTGCGGCGGGGCGTCCCGGTACAGCTGGAGCAACTGCTCATCACTCAGTGTTGCCAGCAATGCCTTCCCTACCCCGGTGACATGAGCCGGCAAGGTGTCCCCCGTGCGCAGCGCGGCCCGGATCGTCCGGCGGCTCTCGACGCCGTCGATGTAGAGGATGTCCCGGCCCCGGGGAAGCGCGAGATGTGCGGTCATCTCCGTGGCCGCCGCCAGCTCCGTCAGCACGGGCCTGGCGAGGGCGCGGATGTCGAGGGCGCGTACTGCGGACAGGCCCACGTCCACCAGGGCAGCGCCAGGCTTGAACACCCGGGAGACAGCGTCCTGCCGGACGAAGTCGTAGTAGGCGAGCATCGCCATGAGGCGGTGCGCGCTAGAACGGGCGACACCCAGTTCCGCAGCGACGTCCGCGAGACTGAGGTGATCGCGCTCGCTGATGAGCAGCAGGATGCGCAGGGTGTTCTCCACCGACGCGATCGGATAGGCAGGAGTCGCGCGGTCGTCCAGCGGCGGCATCTCGCCGAGACGTTGGGGTGGGGTTTCCATGCACTCAGCTTCCCATGCGGGGCGGGGTGGTACCGAGGGTGTGGCCTGCCCACGGACGGCCCGTTGGGCGGGTGACGGCACCATAAGCTCCTTGTGCGCGGGGTCCTCCGGTCCCGGAGGTCTGTGGACTCCGCGTTGGTGGAAGAGGGGGCACGGCGGTGCCCTGGACGGGCCGACGGAAAGAATCACGCATGAGTGACCACACTCAGACCCTTTCATGGATCTTGAGAATGATCAGGAGCGGTACGGCCGTGACACGGCCCGAGCTCAGTCGTGCCACGGGGCTGGGCCGCACAGTGATCACCCAGCGGGTGAACCAGGCGCTCCAGGCTGGTCTGGTCGTGGAGGGGCAGCCTGCGCCGTCCACCGGCGGAAGGCCCTCCAGGGTCCTGCGGATCGTCCCCGGCCGGGCCGTGGTTCTGGCTGCGGTGTTCGGAGCGACGCAGGTGCGCGCTGCATTGGCCGACCTCGACGGAACCCTCCTCGGCGAATACCGGTCGGCCTGGGACATCGACGCCGGCCCCGACGCCTCCCTCACCGCCCTCTACGAGGCCAGTGCACAGCTCCTCGTGCCGGAATACGAGGACCGGCTGTGGGCAGTGTGCGTCGGGGTGCCGGGGCCGGTGGATTTCGCCCGCGGTGTCGCCGTCCAGCCACCGATCATGTCGGGATGGGATGGTTTCCCCCTTCGAGACCGGCTGGAGGACCACTTCCGGGTACCGGCGTGGGTCGACAACGACGCGAACCTGATGGCCCTGGGGGCTTGGAGTGAAGAACATGCGACTTCCGGCGAGCATGTATTGCTGGTCAAAGCGAGCACCGGCATCGGCCTGGGGCTGATCTCCGGGGGCCGACTGCACCGTGGGGCCCGCGGCGCGGCGGGAGACCTGGGCCACACGATCGTGGCCGAGGAGTCGCGGCACCGGTGCCGGTGCGGCAAGTACGGGTGTCTGGAGGCCCTGGCCGGCGGCTGGGCTCTGACCCGTGACGCCCGCGCCGCGGGCCTGGCGGGACGCAGTCCTTTCCTCGCCGACCGTCTGGCCCGTCCAGGGACTGCCCTGTCGGTCGAGGATGTGCTGGACGGCTGCTCGGAGGGGGACGCGGTCTGCGTCGAACTCGTCTCCAGGGCAGGCGAACTCATCGGCGCGCAACTCGCCACCTTGGTGAGTGTCCTGAACCCCACCACGGTCTTCGTCTCTGGTCTCCTGGCCCGGGCGGGCGAGACCCTGCGCGGCCCGCTCACCGAGGTGGTGCAACGGCGCTCCCTCCCCCTGGCCACGGACGAACTGGTTATTACGGAAGTGGGCCTGGCCGGCCGCGAAGGCGTCATGGGCGCAGCCACGCTCGCCGTGGACGAACTCCTGCACCCGGAACTCCTCGGCCAGTGGCTGCCTCAGGGAGCTCCGGGATCCGGAGTCCGGCACAGACTCTTCAACGGCTCCTCCGCGAGCATCATGTGACGGCATGACAGAACGTGCCTGATGCCTCTGACGTGGTCTGCGGAGCCGCCCTTCCAGCTACGTCGACTGTTGCAGCGCGACGGCCTCGTCCGGGTCCGTCCGGGTGGATTCGTGTGTCACGGTCGGCACAGAGCCAACGTCGAGCAGAGCCCGTTTGAGCGGGATCACGGCCAGCAGACTCACTGCGCAGACTCCGCTGATGAGGGCGGCAACCGCTATCGAGGTGTCGAAGCGAGCGAAGAGGGACTCGGCGACCAGCGGCACGATGCCGCCGCCCACGATGGAGCCGATCTGGAAGCAGAGCGATGCTCCGCTGTACCGGACGGACGCGGGGAACATGAGCGTCAGCATGGCCGGCTGCGCTCCGTTGATCATCGAGTTCGCCATCGTCATCAGCAGCAGGCCGGCGAACACCAGAGGCACGACTGCGGTGTTCACCAACAGGAACATCGGATACACGGCGAGCACCGCGAGACCCGTGCCGGCCATGAACATCCGCTTGCGGCCTACGCGGTCGGCGGCTCGTCCTGCGCCGAGCATCATCGCGATCCACGGCAGGCTGAGGCCCACACTGATCCACAGCATGGTGCTGCTGTCCAGATCCAGCTGATGAGTTCCGTAGCTCACCATGTACACGGACAGGAACGTGCCGAGCGTGGGGCCGGCCAGGGACAGCAGGCTGCCGGAGAGAACGTGGAGAGGTGAGCGGCGGAAGACCTCCACCAGCGGAATCTGGGCGATGTCGTTCTTCTCACGGGCCTTTTCGAACTCATCAGTCTCCGTGATCGACATCCGCACCAGCAAGCCGACCAGTATCAGCACAGCACTGAACAGGAACGGCAGGCGCCAAGCCCAGTCCTCCATCGCCCGAGTGGAGAAGACTTGGGTCATGAGCAGGAAAGCCAGCTGCGAGACGAGGATGCCGGTGGGGATGCCGATCTGAGGGAACGATCCGTAGAGAGCCCGGCGGTTGGGGGGCGCGTGCTCGACGGCCATGAGGGCAGCTCCGCCCCACTCGCCGCCGACGCCTATCCCCTGCACCAGCCGCAGCGCGACCAGCAGGACGGGGGCCCACACCCCGATGGTGTTGTAGGTGGGCAGCAGTCCTATGGCGGTGGTCGCGACTCCCATGGTGAGCAGGGAGAAGACCAGGACCGACTTACGGCCGAAGCGGTCACCGAAGTGACCGGCGACGAGGGCTCCCAGCGGGCGGGCAACGAAGCCGACGGCGAAGGCCGCCAGTGAAGCGAGCGTGCCGCCGGTGTCGGAGAACTCCGGGAAGAACTGCTGGCTGAACACCAGAGCCGCCGCCAGCCCGTAGATGTTGAAGTCGTACCACTCGATCACGCTGCCGATGTAGCTGGCCAGCGCGATTCTGCCCGGACCTGGACGGGACGCCATGGGCACTCCTCCTTGAGTGATCTGGTGCGACCCGTCCTGTATAGCAGTCAGTCATTCTGCGGTACAGACACATGAAGGGCATTTGGTGCTGCCAGGTTCCAGTTCACCCCGGGGCATCCGGCCGAGGGCGGCGCAGATGGATCGGCGAGCAACGCCTTCCGGACGGGGGGCCGCTAAGCGGCTCGGAGCGCTTGCGGCACATCCACCCAGGCGCCACTGCCCGCGGACGCGACGACCGCTGCGGAGAGCTGAGCCGCACGCAAACCGTCAGCGAAAGTGGGCAGCCCAGGCACCTCCTCGCCGCCGATCGCGGCGTACGTGTCCGCCACGAAGTCCGCGAAACTCTCGTAGTACCCCTGCGGATGCCCCGAGGGCAGGCCGGCCGCACGTCCCACGGGCGCTCCCGGCCGAGAAGGATCCCGCATCACCACCTGGTTGCTGTCGCGGCCCCCGATCCACAGCGACTCCGGGCTCTCCTGCTGAAAGGAATAGCTCGCGTCCGGACCGTCGAGCGACAAGGACAGGGCGTTCTTGTAGCCCGCCGACGCCTGGCTGACCACTACCGACCCGACCGCGCCGGCGTCCGTCTGCAGAAGCACCACCGCGCCGTCCTCGGTCGCGACGGGCACCTGCGTCCCGTCGACGGACGGCCGGGTGTCGGTCGAGCGCCCGAAGCCGGCGTTGACGCGAGTGATGCGCTGCCCAGTGACGAACTCGGCCAGGTCGCACCAGTGCACGCCGATGTCCCCGAACGCTCGCGTCGCACCGCCCGCAGCCGGGTCCACCCGCCAGTTGCTTGCGCCGGAGTCGGCGAGCCAGTCCTGGAGATAACTCCCGTGGACAAGCCACGGCGGGCGGTGCCCCGGTTGCGCGAGACGAGCCCGGGCATCCCTGATGGACGCGTAGTACCTGTAGACGAACGGAACGGCGGTGACCAGACCCCGCTCGGCAGCCAGCTCCGTGAGCTCCCGGGCCGTCGCCGGATCGGTCGCCAGCGGCTTCTCGCAGACCACCGCGACACCTGCAGTCAGGGCGGTACGGCAAAACTCGGCGTGCGTAACGTTGGGCGTGCAGACGTGCACCACATCTACGCCCGCTCGGAGCGCATCCTCGATCGAGTCGAATCCCTGACCGGCGCCCCACCTGTGGGCAGCCTCCCGGCCTTTCGCGGGAGTCGACCCCACGACCCCCACCACCTCACCGCCGGCGACCGTGGCGGACCGAGAGTGGACGGACCCCATGAAACCCGTGCCGACAACTGCCACGCGCAGTCGACCCATGACGCACCTAACCTTCCAGCCCCATGGCCATTAAAGCCTGGGACGATCGAAAGAATCGCCTGATAGTTGTCCATCAAGGCAGGCTTTCGCTTAGATTAAGCGAAAGCCTGATCGGAGCCAAGGAGTAGCAACATGACCGCGGACCCGCAGCCGGCTCGCCAGCCGGTCACCCTGTTCACCGGCCAGTGGGCGGACCTGCCGTTCGAAGAGGTGGCCCGCCTGGCCAGTGCGTGGGGGTACGACGGACTGGAGATCGCCGCGTCAGGCGACCATCTCGACCTTGCCCGCGCGGAGGCCGACCCTCGCTATCTCCGAGAGCGGCTGGACATCCTGGACCGCCACGGCCTGCGCGTCTGGGCGATCTCGCACCACCTCGGCGGTCAAGCGGTCTGCGACGACCCGATCGACTTCCGGCACAAGGCCATCCTGCGGTCCGAGATCTGGGGCGACGGAGACGAAGAAGGTGTGCGTCGCCGTGCGGCAGAGGACATGAAGCGGGCGGCCCGAGTGGCCCGCAAGCTGGGCGCGGACACCGTCGTGGGGTTCACCGGATCGAAGATCTGGAAATACGTGGCCATGTTCCCGCCGGTGAGCCAGGCCGTCATCGACGACGGCTACGAGGACTTCGCAAGGCGCTGGAACCCCGTCCTCGATGTCTTCGACGCCGAGGGAGTGCGCTTCGCGCACGAGGTGCACCCCTCAGAGATCGCTTACGACTACTGGACCACCGTCCGGGCCCTGGACGCCGTGGACCGTCGTCCCGCCTTCGGGCTGAACTGGGACCCCTCCCACATGATGTGGCAGAACATCGACCCGGTCGCCTTCATCACCGACTTCGCCGACCGCATCTACCACGTCGACTGCAAGGACACCCGGGTGCGCACACCCAACGGTCGCGCCGGCGTGCTCGGCTCCCACCTGGCCTGGGGCGACCCCCGTCGCGGCTGGGACTTCGTCTCCACCGGACACGGCGACGTCCCCTGGGAAGACGCCTTCCGGTCACTGGCGGCCATCGGGTACGACGGACCGATCTCCGTGGAGTGGGAGGACGCCGGCATGGACCGGCTCCACGGCGCCGCCGAGGCCGTCGGCAGGATCCGCGCCGCGCTGTGGCCGCTCCCCGACGCGGCCTTCGATGCCGCCTTCAGCAACCAGTAGCCGGCCCGCACACGAGCCGGCCGGGAGACGGGGGTCTGCGCGTGCCGGCCGGTTGGTCGTATGGTCGTCCCGTGAATCATGGCGAAGATGCCGGCAAGTCCGCGCACGACAGAAGGCCGCCCTCAGTGGCCCGACGGGGCAGTGTGCAGCGCGTGCTGGAGGTTCTACGCCTGGACGGCCCGTCTTCCCAGGCAGCCCTCGCGCGCCGGACCGGGCTGTCGCGTGCGACCGTCAACGCCATCGTGAAAGGCCTGAGGGACGAGGGCGTGGCCGAGGTCCGTCCGGTCAACGGCCGGGAGTCGCTCGTCGCCCTCGTCTCCAGCAACGCCGCGGTCGTCGCCGTACAGGTCAACGTAGGTTCCCTGCGCGCGGCTGTGTTCGACTTCGGTCGTATGACTCGCCTGGACACGGAGATTCCCTACGCCGAGGGCTCAGAGGATGTCGGCATCGCTCTCGTCTCCGACACAGTGATGGCCCTGGCCGCCCGAGCCGGACTGGGACCGGAGGAACTGGCAGGAGTGGCCGTCGCCATGCAGGCGCCCATCGCCCGCGCCACCGGAACCATCGCCTCCTGGGCCCAGCTCCAACTTCCCGCGTGGACCGACGTCCCGATCGCCGACACCCTGGCCGAACGCCTCGGCATCCCAGTGATCGCCGACAACGACGCCAACCTCGCCGCCCTCGCCGAATGGACATGGGGTGCGGGCCGGGGCGCCGCAGACTTCCTGTACGTCATGTGCGCCGCAGGCGTCGGCGGTGGGTTTGTCATCGACGGCAAGATCTATCGCGGCGGCGACGGGCTGGCGGGGGAGATCGGACACATGGTGCTGGAATCCCACGGCCCCGTCTGCTTCTGCGGGAGCCGGGGCTGCCTCACCACCTTCGTATCCGAGAAGTTCCTCCTCCTCGCCCTGGAGGACTCCGGAAGTTCACGCAAGAGCCTCAAAGAGATCGTCGCCGCCGCTCGCCGGGGCGATCCGGCTTGCCGGCGGGTCCTTTACGAGGCGGGACGCCACCTGGGGCGCGCCTTCGCCAACACCGCCAAGCTCATGGCGCCGAGCGTGATCGCGGTAGGCGGTGCCCTCAGCGAGGCCGGCCCCCTCCTCTTCGAGAGTATTGAGTCTTCGGTCGAGGTGCACAGCCTGCGAGCCGTCTCGCCGTCCATTCGATTCGTGCCTGCCCGACTCGGCGACGACACAGCCCTGCTCGGTGGCCTCGCCGCGGTGCTCGCGGACGCCGGCCAAGGGGTCAGCACCCTGCCCGAATGGGTCAGGCAACCAGCGACTGTTCGAGACGTGAACAGTCAGGCAAGAAATCGTTGACAAACAAGTCTGAAATTGTACGATAACCAGAAGTGAGGTCGGCTGAGCCGCGCAGGCTGTCGCACCGCACGGAACGTGTATCTCGGTCTGCGTGAGCCGCACCAGCGGAGAAACGCTCAGCGCACGGGTCTCGGAACCCGGTAGCGCACATAAATCCTGGTGAGAACAGATTCACTGGCGCCACCCCTGGCTGACCCCTGTCAGCACCACCGGTGCAGGGAAGACTGTTCAGAACTCGAACGGTTATAAGGGATCTCAATGATGAGTCAACCGACGAGCATTGACGCAGCACCGCCGACGACCACCGCGACGCCCGACGACTCCCCGACCGGCGTCAGCAGGATGTTCATCCAGCTCAGTGTCATGATGCTGCTGGAGTTCATCGTCTTCGGCTCGTGGTTCGCCACTCTCGGACTCGTCCTCGCGACGAACGGCCTGGCGCCCGTCATCGGGACTGCCTTCACGCTGGCCGCTGTCGCGGCCATCGTCTCACCGATGCTCCTGGGCGCCCTGGGCGACCGATTTCTCGCTTCCCAGAAGGGTCTCGGCCTTGCGCATCTGGTAGGCGGAGCCGTCCTGCTGCTACTGCCCGCCGCCGTGGGCGCCGGCAGCGGCACTCTCACCGTCACACTCATCTTCGTATACATGCTGTTCTTCCAGCCCACCCTCGGTCTGGCCAACGCCATCGCCTTCCGCCATCTCGGTGCGGACAACCGGCACTTCCCCTTCATCCGGGTCTTCGGCACCGTCGGCTGGGTCGTCGCCGGCTTCGGTGTGGGTTGGCTCGGACTGTCGGCCTCCGTCGGCATCTTCTACGTCGCGGCTGTCGCCAGCTTCGTACTGGGCTTCTACTCCTTCACCCTTCCCGCCACCCCGCCGCCCGCCAAGGGCGTGCGGTTCTCCATCGGCGACCTCGTCGGCGCGAAGGCTCTCCGGCTCCTGCGGCACCGCAACTTCGCCGTACTGATGGGTTGTGCCGTACTCACCTCCATCTCGCTGGGCGTCTACAACACCTACGCCTCCACCTACCTCGGCGCCCTCGACGTGGGCAACGTCGCCGGCGTACTCGCCCTGGGACAGGCGTCCGAGGTCGTGTTCATCGTGACCATTCCCTTCATGCTCAAGCGCATCGGCATGAAGTGGGCCCTCTTCACGGGTATGTGCATGTGGGCCCTGCGCTTCGTCCTCTTCATCGAGGCTGCGGGCAGCGGCAACTGGCTGGCCATCACGGCAGTCGTGCTCCAGGGCATCTGCAACGACTTCTTCCTCATCCTCGCCGCCATGTACATCGGCCAGGTCGCCCCCGTCGAACTCGCCGCCCAGGCCCAGAGCATGCTCATCCTCGTCGTCTCCGGCATCGGCGCCTTCATCGGCTCCCTCGTCTCCGGCGAGATCTACACCGCCACCGTCGGCAGCCAGAGCAACCCTGAGCCCGGTGACTGGAGTGCCGTCTGGGCGTTCCCCATCGCCACTGCGGCCCTCGCCGCCCTGGTGTGGGCCGTCTTCTTCCGGCAGCCCCGTCGTGAGGAAGCCACGCCCATCAACGCGTGAACTGCCAAATCAGCGCACGACAGAGCCAGTGACAGAACGCGGAAGGGAAGGCGGTCACCATGCGGGACTCGTGTGACGCCTTGCTCCGCACAGCGAGCGTTCTGACTCCCCACTCGGGAGTCAGAACACCGCACACCCTCCAGGGCCTGGTCTTCAGCGCCTGGGAACGCAGCAGCCGACTCGGCCTGCGCGAGGTACGCGGTCCGACGGTCCGAATGCCCCTCATCCGTCGGACGCCACGGTCAGCTGACTGAGGCGCCCTCCCCCACCTCAGCGCAGAGAAGAGTCAGAGAAGTGAAGAAGACGCAGAACATGGACCGCATCTGCGGGTCCGCACGGATCCAGGGTGGGTGCTGACCATGGCCTCCCTCGACAAGCGCTACGACGCCCTGGTCATCGGCTCCGGCGCTGCCGGCAGCATCGCCGTCAAGGAGCTCACTGAGCGCGGCCTGGAGGTCCTCCTCCTGGAGGCCGGCCGTGACATCAGCGAGGCGGACTTCGTGCCGCAGCCGGCGACGGCTCCCAAGGCGATGAGCATCAGTCTCGGCGGCCGTCTGCGCTCCGGCCTCAAGGGCCAGTACGTGCAGGCCCGACGGGCTATGTTCAAGGACCAGACCAGCCCGTTCCTGGTCAATGACTTCAAGCACCCCTACGCGTCCGACAGCGAGTTCCTCTGGATCCGCGGACGCCAGCTCGGCGGACGCCTGCACGCCTACGGCCGGGTGCTGCTGCGGTCTTCCGACCACGAGTTCAAGGCCGCGTCCCGGGACGGACACGGCGAGGACTGGCCGATCTCCTACGCCGACATCGCTCCGTACTACGACCAGGTCGAGGAGTTCCTCGGGCTGTACGGTACGGACGAGGGCATCGACAACCTCCCCGACGGCAAGTACCGCGGCCCCTCCGTGATGACCAAGGCGGAGAAGGAGTTCAAGTCCACGGTCGAGAGCCGCTGGCCCGACCGTCACGTCACCCCGTGGCGTTACGCCGCCCCCAACCTGCACCGTGTCCCGCTCGGGATCGTGGCCGCGCGCGAGACGGGCCGCCTGACGACCCGCACCGACGCGATCGTGGAGAAGATCACCGTCAATTCCAAGACCGGTCTGGCCGACGGCGCGATATTCATCGACCAGAACACCAAGGCCCGGCACCGCGTCTACGCGGACGTCGTGGTCTCGTGCGCCTCCGCCATCGAGTCGGTGCGCCTGATGTTCAACTCCGCGAGCGACGCGCACCCCGACGGCCTGGCCAACTCCTCCGGTCTGCTCGGCCACTACTTCATGGACCAGACCCCGAGCCTGCTGTTCGGCGACGACCCGAACCACCCCGGCGCGGAGTCGCCGGAAGACCCTGCCCCCGCGGACCCGTATTACCCGCCCATCGGCGGTGTGTACATCCCGCACTTCGAGAACGTCGACAGGACCACCACGAAGGACTTCGCGCGAGGCTGGTCGGTGCAGGGCACCATCGGCCGGATGCCCGTCCCCGCGGGCTCGGGGGGTGTCGTCGGCCTCATGGGCTTCGGCGAGATGCTGCCGTACTACAACAACCGCATCACCGTGCACTCCCGCCGCACCGACGCGTGGGGAATCCCGATCCCGCGTATCCATCTCTCCCTCACCGACAACGAGCGGGCCATGATGCGCGCCCAGGTCCGTGGTCTGCGGGAGATGGCCGAGGCGAGCGGCTACCGCGTCAACTTCGCGGCGTCCGCGCTCGGCCTGGACTCCAAGAAGATCTGGCCGGACGCCGACCCGATCAGCCGCGCGATCTTCCGCATCGGCATCAAGCGGAGCCTCGCCATGGGCGCGGCGATCCACGAGTGCGGCGGCGCCCGGATGGGCAACGACCCGGCGAAGTCGATCCTCAACGAGCACAACCAGGCGTGGGACGTACCCAACCTGTTCGTCACGGACGCCAGCGCCTACGTGTCGAACGGCGGCGTGGGCCCGACCCTGACGATCATGGCCCTGACCGCGCGCGCGTGTGAGTACATCGCCCAGCAGCACGCGGACGGCTCGCTCCACAAGGAAACCGCCCGCAACAGCTAGGGCCCGAAGGGGCCGGTCCCCCACCGGCGGACCGGCCCCGCGGCTCCGTCCCCCCGACGAACACACCTGGTGCCAGACATGTTTGAGAACTTCCTGATCCGCCCGGACAGCCTGCGCAACGAGGTCCGCGACGGCAAGACCGTGGGCTTCACCCTGGCTGTCCGCCACGCCAACTACCGCGGCTGCTACCTCTCCCTCCACAACGGCTACTACGTCGAGGTGGACGGGACCGAGTACCCCACCGACGTCCAGACCTTCGAGATCAACGGCAAGCCGCCGCGGACCTTCGCCGAAATCAAGCTCGCCGTGCACGAGCACTGGAACTACGACGACGAGGCGATCCTGCACATCGCGGCCCCCGGCGGCCTCGCTGCGGGCGAGCACATCGTGCGCTTCCAGCAGTCCGTCCTCGCCGCCTACGGGTACCTCCCCACCGACGAGGAATGGGTCAAGAACCCGCCGCAGCCGGGATCCGGCGCGGGGTCGGACAAGACCCCCGAGATCATCGCCTACCCCCTCACCCTGACCGAGCCGGAGAAGACCCGATGACCATCCAGCGCGGCGTGTCGCTCTACAGCTACCAGCAGTCCCAGTTCTTCAAGGAACTCACCCTTGAGGACCAGATCCGCGAGGTCGGCCAGAACCTCGGCGGTGCCGACGGCATCGAGCTCATCGACGAGATGTCCCTCCGATACCCGGATCCGGGCGAAGACTTCCGCCGTCAGTGGTTCCGGTGGATGGAGACCTACGGCACCAAGCCCGTGGCGATGGACGTCGGCATGGACGTGCTCCAGTTCCGCGACCACGTCATGACGTACGAGGAGTGTGCCGACCGGCTCCGCCAGGACATCCGTCTGGCGAAGTCCCTGGGCTTCAGCAACGTCCGGGTGCTGTCCGTGGTTCCGGTCGAGATCCTGGTCTCGGCGCTGCCGCTGGCCGAGGAGCTCGACATCAAGCTCGGCAAGGAGATCCACCAGCCGATGAACCTGGAAGGGCCCGAGGTCGGCGAGATCCTCGACGTCGTCCAGCGCACCGGCACCCGCCACCTCGGCATCGTGCCCGACCTCGGCATCTTCGGCTTCCGCCCCTCGGAAGTGCTGCTGTCCTGGCTGGAGCGCCGCGGCGCGCAGTCAACCGCTTCCGATGCGTCCGTGGAACTGGCGCTCGCCGTCCGTGCCGGCAGCGCCCCCTTCGACCTGGCCGCCGTCTACCGCCACACGGCGGGCAACGTGCGTTCCGGTTTCAGCCGCTATCTGACCAGCGGGGAGAGCGCGCCGGAGCTGCGCGAGGCGTTCGAGGGCCTGAAGAAGTACACGCAGGACCGGGTCACCGACCCTCAGGACATCGACTACCGCACGGTCGCCGAGGCGCTCCTGCTCTCGCGCACCTCCGGTGACACGCTCCGGGAGATCGCGCCGCACGTCATCCACGTGCACGGCAAGTTCAACAACATGTCCGAGGTGCCTGGCAAGCCCGGCCAGTACCAGGACATCGCCATCGACTACGAGACCGCGATCGGCGCCCTCAAGGCCGGCGGCTTCGACGGATACATCAACTCCGAGTACGAGGGCCAGCGGTACTTCCAGGACCGTGGCCTCGAGGATCTCATGGACGAGGTGGACCAGGTCCGCCGCCACCAGGAGATGCTCGGAAGGTTGCTGGCCGCATGAGCGAAGGACCCGCCGCGCCCGCGGCGCCCGAGGGCCGGCTTCTGGCGTACGTCGGGAGCTATCCCAGCGACACCGACCCCACTGCAGGCGGTATCACCGCGCTCGACGTCTCCTGGGACGGTCGCAAGATCACCCCGGCACACCGGATCGCCGAGCCCCGGGAGGCCGGACACCTGGCTTACGCCGAGTCCACCGGGACCCTCTACGCAGTCGATGAGCGCAAGACCGACGGACGCGGCCCGGTACAGCCCCCGGCCGCGGTTCACGCGCTCTCCGTCTCTCGAAGCGACGGGAACCTCACTCCGGTCAACTTCCGCGTCGCACCCGGTCCCCGACCCACCTATGTGTCGGTGGACCAGCGCCGCGGCCTGCTGGTGACGGCCAACCATGGCGACTTCGAGCACGTGGAGAAGGTGCGCCAGGCCGAGGACGGGACCTGGCAGGTGGAGTACGTCTACGACGACTCGACCGTGCTGCTCTTCGGGCTGGAGGCGGACGGCGCCGTGGGCCCCCTCCGTGACGTCAAGGTCATGGAGGGCCACGGCAAGGACCCCAATTCCAGCCCCCAGGCGGGCGGGCACGCGCAGTCCAGCGGGCACGCCCACTGCGCGGTCATCGACCCGTCCGGTGACTTCGTGCTGGTGGGAGACAAGGGCACCGACCGGATCCTCGTGTACCGGCTCGGGGACACCCTCGAGCTGGTCCACACCCATCAGACGCCGCCGGAGATCGCGCCGCGGCACATCGCTTTCGGGCCCGAGGGCGACCGCTGCTACGTGACCTACGAGCTGGCCTCGGAGGTCGCGTCGTACGCCTTCGACCCGGAGACGGGCGCGTTGGAGGAGCTCTCCCGGCTCTCGACTCTGCCGGAGGGGTACTCCGCCCCCAACGAACCGGCGGAGGTCCGCGTACACCCCAACGGAAGGTTTGTGTACGTGAACAACCGGGGCGAAGACACCGTCGTCGCCTTCCGCGCAGAGCGGGACGGCGAGCTGACTCGGGTAGGACACGTCTCCCTGGCACCCTCCGTCCACCCCGGGCTCGCGGCACGCAGCTTCGCCTTCGATCCGTCAGGCACGTTCCTGCTCGTGGCCGACCGGCCCGCCGACCTGGTGCGTGCCTACACGGTTGATTCCGAGGTCGGTTCACTGACTCCGCTGACCGAGGCCCGCGTGGCCCAGCCTGCGTTCGTGGAGTTCGTCGTACTGCCCGGCTGACGAAGCGGGGAGAGAACCGCCGGTGAGGTACCCGACTTCCTCATCGGCGGCTTCGTCGCGCCCAGGAAGCGAGCCCTGCGGTCAGGCAGCGGCGTCGAGCCCGGTGGAGGAAGCCAGCTCTGAGATCCAACCTCGGGAGTGGACACCGGGTTTCATGCGACGAGTGACAGAGTACGTGTCGTGACCAGTGGGTGTTCGAACTCGATTGGTGTGAGGTAGCCGAGGGCGGAGTGCCGGCGACGCCGGTTGTAGTACGACAGCCAGCGGAACAGCTCGAGCCGCGTCTGCGCCTTCGAGGTCCAGCGCCTCCCGTGGAGCAACTCGCGCTTGAGGCCCTGGAGAATGACTCGGCCAGGGCGTTGTCGTAGCTCGAGCCGACTCGGCCCATGCTGAGGCGGATGCCGTGCCGGCGGCACACCTCGGCGAAGGCGGCCGCACGGTATTGAGCGCCCCTGTCGGTGTGGAAAACGACGCCGCGAACCTGGCCGCCACGGGCAGCCACGGCCATCTCGATCGCGTCGGTGACGAGCGAGGTGCGCATGTGATCGGCGATCGACCGGCCCACCACCCGCCGCGAACAGACGTCGATCACCGTGGCGGGGTAGAGCCACGCCGTGCCGACGGGTATGTACGTGATGTCGCCGCACCACCTGGTGTTCAGCGTGTCCGCGGTGAAGTCGCGCATCACCAGGTCCGGCGCGGGCGGCGCGGTCCTGTCCACGATCGTCGTGCGCTTCTTCTTCCGCAGGTGCCGGCCGACGATGTGGTTGATCCGCATCAGCCGTGTGACACTCCCCCGCGAGCGGGGGTACCCCCAGCGGTTGATCCGGTGTCCGCGGGCACGGAGCTCGGCATGGACGCGCGGAGCGCCGTAGGCGCCATGCTGCTCGGCGTGGATGGCACGGATCCCGGCCAGGGTCCGCTTCTCCTCGGCCTGGCGCTCGGTGCGGGCCGGCTCGGTGGCCAGGTGCCGGTAGTAGCCGGCGCGAGATGTCCCGAGCACACGGCAGATCCGCTTGACGCCGAAGTCGGCCCGGCTGTCGGAGATGAGGTCCCAGCGGCGGGGGCTCACTTCACCTCCCGAGCGAGATAGGCGGCTGCCCGGCGCAGGATCCCGCGCTCCAGGTGCCACTCTTTCTGGCCTTGAGCAGCCGGGCGTTCTCCGCCCGCAGCCGGGCCAGCTCCTCCGCCTCGCTTCCGCCTGCGTCACGGCGTCCGGGCACGGTTTCGGCCTCGGCCTTGCGGACCCACGTTCGCAGCGACTCCGCGGTGCTCCCGAGATCCGCGGCCACCGCCGCATACGTCCGCTTGCCTGCCGCGGGGCGGTAGAGCGCGACGGCGTCTTTCCGAAACTCCTCCGGGTACGGAGACTTGCGTCCCACCTGCATTCCAGGGTGGCGGGGGCTGGTCCGAGGGTCGTAGAACATGTGGACAGCACTCTCCGTGACGGCGCATGCGCCGCATACCGAGGGCGCCTGCACTCGGGGCACCAGGATCACCGGGACCATCCCCGCGGGCGCGGGGAGCACACTGCGTGACCTGTTGGTTCACGTTCGGGCAGACGGGTTTTGCAGCACTTGTACAGATTCCGCCATTTGGCATCTATAGGACATCGTAGAGGTCACTCACTCCCTTCAAGCAGCGAAGTTGGGAGGATCTGGTCCAGCCAGGGTCGGCGGCGCTCCAGGTGCGTTGAGCGACGCGGATGAGGCGGCGGATGAAAGTCACTCGTGGCGTACAAAGGAGCGACCAGACACGTGCCTCGTATCTACCGGAGTGATTCCTCCCTACCGCACCCCTGACCATGACAGAGCGTGCACAACGCTCCTCCCCTCCTCAGGTAGCATCGCCCACCTGCCTTGCTCTGGAAGAACCCACCCCGTGGGGGAATCTGGGGAGTTCGAGTTCCGCTGGGGAGCCCGTGGGGAGAACCGGCTGCACTATGCGACAGGAGTCCGAAAGACCGTGAAAGAGGCGTCGCCGCAGTTCAGCGCTGGCGAACGCGCGATCGTCGCAGATCGGCGGCCCCAGGTGGACGGCTTCAAGAAGATCTCCTCGTGGGCAGCCATCCTCTTCGCCCCGACCCTCGTCGGCACGATCTACGGGATGAACTTCTCGCACATGCCGGAGTTGCACTGGGTGATGGGGTATCCGTTCGCGATCGGTCTGATGGGCGTCGTCTGCGTGAGCCTGTATCTGATGTTCAAGCGGCGGGACTGGCTGTGACCGACCCCGCGTCCTCCGGGACGGACCTCGGCACGCGGCAGCCGGGCCGGGCCACCGCGCGCGAGGCGGCCGGGCCGTCGCGCGAGCGCACCTGGCGGCACCTCTCCCCACTGCTGCGGCTCCTCGTCCTCACCCAGCTCGCCTTCAACGTCGGCTTCTACGCGGTGCTGCCGTTCCTCGCCGAGCACCTGGGCACCGCGATCGGTCTGGCGGGCTGGCTGGTGGGGCTCGTGCTCGGGCTGCGGACCTTCAGCCAGCAGGGCCTGTTCGTGGTGGGCGGCTGGCTGGTCGACCGGTACGGCGTCCGCCCGGTCGTGCTGGCCGGGTGCGCGCTGCGCGTCGCCGGTTTCGCCTGGCTGGGGTACGCGGCGGCCACCTGGTCGGTGATCGGCGCGGTGCTCGTCATCGGGTTCGCCGCCGCCCTGTTCTCCCCTGCGGTCGAATCCGAGGTGGCCCGGCAGGCGGTCACCTGGGAGGAGGCGGGCCACGGGCCCCGTACGCGGGTGCTCGCCCTGTTCACCGTGGCGGGCCAGGCCGGTGCCTTCGTCGGCCCGCTGCTCGGCGGGCTGCTGCTCGCGGTGGACTTCCGCACCGCCTGCCTCGCCGGGGCCGGGGTCTTCGTGCTCGTGCTGGCCGGGCACGCGTGGCTGATGCCGCAGCACATCCCCGGGCGGGTCCGCGCCCGCGGCCGTGGCGGTCTGCGCACCCTGCTGCGCAACCGCCCCTTCCTCGCCCTGTGCTGCGCGTACGGCAGCTACCTGCTCGCCTACAACCAGCTCTATCTCGCGCTGCCCGCCGAGGTGGAGCGGGCGGCGGGCTCCCAGGCGCCGCTGTCCTGGCTGTTCGCCCTGTCCTCGCTGCTCGTGGTCTTCGCCCAACTGCCGGTCACCCGCCGGGCGGGCGACCGGTTCGACCTGCGCCGCTCCATGGCCGCCGGACTGCTGCTCATCGCCGCCGGGTTCGCGGTGGTGGCCGCCGCCCGGCCCGCGGCCCTGACGGGGGTCACGGGGCTGCTGCCCGCTGCGGGGTACGTGGTGCTGCTCACCCTCGGGCAGATGCTCGTCGCCCCGGCCGCCCGCGCCTGGGTCCCCGACCTCGCCGAGGACGGGCGGCTCGGCCTCTACACCGGCGCGCTGTCCTCGGTCTCCGGGCTGATCGTCCTCGCCGGCAGTTCCGCCACCGGTTCCCTGCTCGACCTGGGGCTGCCGCCGGCCGTGCCCTGGCTCGTCCTCGCCGCCGTACCGGCCCTGGCGGTGGCCCTGCTGCCCCGCGCGCCGGAACCCCGTACGGACTGACCCCTTCACGGACTGCCCCGCCAGGACGTCACCTTCCGCCGGTGAAGTGCGGCGGCGGGGGTAACCGATTGCGGAAGAGCCGAAGAGGTCCGGCGGGCGCGTGCCCGCCGACGGGTGAGGGACGGTGGGGAGTCATGTCCGATTCCGACGCGCCTCGGGCCGCTCGGGTCGTGGTCGGGGTCAGCGGCTCGCCGGGCAGCCTCGCGGCGCTGCGCCGGGCGGCCGGTGAGGCCCGGCTCAGAGGGGCCGAGCTGTGGCCGGTGCTGGCCTGGGAGGCGCCCGGCGGCGGTCCCGGCGCGCAGCGGTCGCTGGCCGGTGGCGTCCTGGTCGAGGACTGGGCGCGGCTGGCGCGGAAGCGGCTGCTGAGCGCGTTGTGCGAGGTGTTCGGCGGTACCGGCGCGGGGGTTCCGCTGCGGGCCCTCGTCGCCGAGGGCACTCCCGCGCGGGTGCTGGTGCGGACGGCCGACCGCGAGGACGACGTCCTGGTCGTCGGCTCCGGCGGGCGCGGCTTCTTCAACCGCGTCCTGTGGCCGTCGGTCGGCCGGCGCTGCCTCGCCCGCGCCGTCTGCCCCGTCCTCGTGGTGCCGCCGTCCCCGCTGGAGGCCGCGCTGGCGACCGCGCGCAGACGCAACGCCTGGCGGCTGCGGATGGACACGGGGCATGTGGAACGGGAGTTCAGGGCAGCCGCCGCGCCACCCGAGGTATGAGACGCGACGGACGGCGGGCGGCTGACGGCGACGGGCGGCGGGGGGCGGCTGGCGGCGGAGGGGGACTGACGGCGACGGGGGGGGGCGGCTGGCGGCGACGGGGGCGACGGCGGGCGGCGACGGGCGGCGGCTGACGGCGACGGGCGGCTGGCGACTGACGGCTGGCGGCTGGCGGCTGGCGGCTGGCGGCTGGCGGCTGGCGGCTGGCGGCTGGCGGCTGGCGGCGGGCGGCTGGCGGCTGCCGGCGGGCGCCTGGCGGCTCGCCGCTGGCGCCAGCCG